>CAYZAH010000421.1:0-4524 GCA_964475805.1 uncultured Pirellulales bacterium
CTCACGACACTGTGCGCATGCAAAAACGCATCAAAGGCAGCATGAAGAAGCACCCTCGAACCGATGGCAAGCGGCTTAGGATCAGAAATCGGCAATACGTTGCCGAGTTCGACAGTGGCTTTTGCACCAAGAAGGAGATGGGCGATTTCATTGCGCAGGTTGATGCGAGGATGGCAGCGGGTCAGATCATCAAAGACGGTCCCGCCTCTTGTGTGTCACGTTTGACGTGGAACGGCATCGACGTCGTCGTCAAGCGATACAATCACCAAAGTCTTGTTCATTCGCTGCGTCATACCCTGAAAGGATCCCGCTCCCGCCGGGCCTGGCTACATGGACATCGACTTGAGGCGCTGGAGATACCGACACCAAGACCCTTAGCCTGCATCGAGTGTCGCAAGGGATGGCTCATCTGGAAATCTTACATAGTCACCGAATACGTGGATGGGCAGAAGCTCAACATTTTCTTGTCAAACAAAAGTATCGACACGAGCCGTCATCTCGCCGTCGTCGGGGACGTTGTTGCGCTCCTCGATAGGCTATGGAAACATCACATCACACATGGCGATCTGAAGCATACGAATCTTCTCATAACGAAAGACGGCCCCGTTCTGACGGACCTCGACGGCATGAGGGTTCACCGCTGGAAACCGTCCTATCGAAGTAAGCGGGCCAAAGATGTGGAGCGTTTTCTGCGAGCGGTCGCCGCCTCGCCCGCGATCCATGACTCCGCGCAGAAGTTAGTTTCAGAAGCGACCGCACCCGCTCGGAGGTTAGCAAACGACTTCGACGACGTGAGAATGGACGATTGGGCGGTTCGCGTCCACCAAGGCTTCCCCAAAGAAAGCATCGCGAGATTGCTATCCGCGTGTCGTTCGTGCGGCGATGTCTCAGGTGACTCTACTCGCGTACCGTCCTCGGAACACTCGCACGTCTTCAAATGCCGTATCTCCTCGAAGGACGGGAACCTCGGCATCTATACCAAGCAGTTTCTGTTCCGCTCGTGGCTGGATTTCGCAAAACATCTTTTTCGTGCGGGCCGCGCCAGACGGGCGTTTGGAGCGTCGCTCATGCTCCAGGAACACGGATTTGACACTCCGGCCGTCCTCGGGCTGTTTGAGCGCCGCCTTGGCCCGTTCACGGTTGACGGTATGCTGGCGACCAGAGAGGTCAAGAACGCTACGCCGATGACGGAACTGCTCTGGAATTTCGACCGGCGATCCGACGCTGACGTGCTCTCGGACAAGCGGACGCTTATAAAGGAATTTGCCCGGACCGTGGGCCACATGCACGCCAGAGGTATTTTCCATGGAGACCTGCGTATAGGCAACGTCCTGGTTGTGCATGAACGTCCGTCGTGGCGGTTCTACTTCGTTGACAACGAGCGGACGAGGAAGTTCTGCCGTTTGCCCGCGAGACTTCGCCTGAAGAATCTGGTTCAGATCAACATGTGCACTCATGGCATCTCGAATACGGACCGTCTGCGGTTCTTCAAGGCTTATCTCAGAGTCAATCCGGACATTCGAGAACGTCCCACCGCGTGGATCAGAAGAATAGCCCGTACAACAAATCGGCGGGTGCGCGGAAAGCCCTGGGCCGATGAATGGACTTCTTCGAAGTCCTCCTCGCGAACGCCGGGAGAAGGCTGACATTCGAGGTTCTAAACACCGAGCCGCTCGGCATGCACGAAGATGGCGTTTGCCCAGAGCAGCAGCCCGTTCGGACCATACCTGGGTTTGTATATGTCGTACAGCCCGAATCCGTGTTCCCGGAGAAACAGGTCGATTTCGCTGTAGAGTCCGCCATCGTCGTATATGGCGTTGAAGCATATCTCCGTATACACTAGGAGCGTCGAGCTGCTGAGGGTGTGCTTGGCGCCTCGAAGCGCTCTCAACTCACCCGCCTGGATGTCGAACTTCATCAACTGGATAGCAAGATCGCCGTTTCGTTGCGCCCATTGATCGATTGTTACAAGATCGACCTCCTCCCGCCGCTTCACCGAAGCGCCCTCGGGCTGCATCTGTTTGAGACGTTTTCCCGGTGTGAAAAGGGACGTGCTTCCGGGTGACTCGGTCACGTGAAGAGTGGCCCGGCCCTCGTGGTCCGACAGCGCCAGAAACTGCGGATGAAATCTCTGATCGTCTTTCGCGTACTTTTCGAGCGTCTGGCTGTACAGCGGGTTGGGCTCGAAAGCGTAGACTTCCGCCGCCGGAAATTTGCGGAGCAGTATTCCGGATATTCGCCCGTTGCTGGCACCTGCGTCGATAATCCCCGTTACCCGTTGATGTTTCAGAAGCCGGGCCATGACGCCGAAAGGCTCGTCGAAAGACACCAGGTTCCTGTTTTTTCCAAAGAGCTTTTTCTTAATCAACGAACTGAGCTTGTTTGCCATCTTTTGCTTTCATAACGTTCAAATGCCGTGAATACCGCCGTCACAGACGGGCGGGCTTTCACGAAGTGCCCTCTTGCAGCGTCGTCTTGATCAACGTACTGAGCCGTTCTCCAATGATGCTCACGTCGAATTTCTGGGCATGGATCCGGCCCGCCTCACCCATTTCCACCCTCAACCGGGAATTCTCGATTAGCCGGCTCGTCTTGTCAACCCATTCTCGTTCGTTCGTCGCAAGAAAACCTGTCACGCCGTCTCTGAGATGTTCCCCGTTTGTCCCCACGGGCGAAGCTACAACGGGCAAACCCGCGGCGGAGTATTCCAGGACCTTGTAACTGCACTTGCCCCTGGTAAAACGGTTGTCGGGCAGCGGCGCAAGTCCGATGTCACTCGTCGTCAGATCAGTGGCACGGGTTTGCCGAGACCACGAACGCTTCTCGACGCGCACGTTCTTCAGTTCCAGGAACTCATCGCCGATGATACGCAGAATGACGTTGTCGAAGCGTTCTCCGATCTCTTCGAGCGCCGGTCTAATCTCTTCGAGATACGCCAACGTCTTCCGGCTGCCTATCCAGACCAAACGGATCAAGCCGTCCGATTCGGCCCGGCCGTCGGCTCGATAGTCGCTAACCTTCAGGCCGAGGGGCAGAATCTCGACGTTGGAATTGTACGGCTTTGCCTGTTCGGCCAGATACGTGCTGCCTACAAGGACCACGTCTGCGATCCGGACGGATCGGCGAAAAGGGACGAAGTGTGAGCGGCTGTAACGCTCCGGATGCCTGTCGCTGTACATTACCGCGTCGTCGAAGTTGTATATGATCTTCTTGCTGTAGGCGCGCAGGCAGCGAGCATTGAGGGCATTCAACCCCTTTTTGTGCAGGAAGACGCCATCGAAGCCGGCCGCTCGTCGGAAGAGCTTCCATCGCCCGGAAAACGTGGGTGGCAATCGGCAAACCTCGTTGTCAATGCCTTTGCTTCGCAATATGTCAAGATATGCTCCGATTCTCTGTTTGAAGCTTGGTCCGTTCGGATTGTTAGTTACGATAAGAAGATTCATCGGCCGACATGGCGATTACTTGATCGCCTCCAAATTCAAGCTAATTAGAATCTCTTTGCCGTTTGTCTTCAGCTTCCGGGAAGCCCGGTCCTTGAAATCGTGATACTTGCAGTGATCGGGATCCCAGGGAATGACCTTGCTGAATCCGGCTTCTTCGAGCAACGCGGTCAGGTGCTTGCGATTGAAAACGGAGTAGTGTATATTGTACGCGTGGTCCTGGCCTCCCATGAGTTGTCTGGATATCGCGTTGATGTCTTTGCCCGATGCGTCATAAACCTCTACCAAGCGGTCGAAATCGGGCACAGAAAGCCTCAGGACGCCGCCCTCTTTGAGAACACGTTTCATCTCCGACAGAACCTCTTTGAGATGGTCCCTCTTTATGTGTTCCAGAATATGACACATATACACTAAATCAACGGTTCCACGGTCAAAGTCCGGCAAAGAGGTGATATCGTCCGTGACAATGTGAACGTGCGCGGAAGGACGCGCGTCAACGTTGATGAATTCAGGGCTGTTTACCTTTCCACAACCTATGTGCAACAGGACCTTTCCGTCTTCGTTTTCTGGAAGACGCGGCTTTCTTAACCGCCGCTTCGCGAAGGATAACTGCAATTTCAACTGTCTTCGCAACTCTTTCCACATAGCCGGATGAATATCCAAGGACGAACATCTACCCACTTTTGCTAACACGGCTTGTGCCACACGGTTCGGTTCACATAGTCCGTGTAGCTGGCTATGATGCGCACAACCTTTTCTGAGACATTCTTGCTTCGGTAGTCGTTTACCATCCTGAAAAGACGCTCATCGCTTCCACTAAACTGATCCGTCACTATCTTGACCGCTTCCATCACACGAGCCTTTCTAAGGCCGCACATGATGAGCACACCCTCGTCCATTCCTTCAGGTCTTTCGTGTGCCTGTCTGATAGTCACCGCTGGAAAATTGAGAATTGATGACTCCTCCGTTATGGTGCCGCTATCGCTCAAAACACAGAAAGCACCTGTCTGAAGCCGAACGTAATCGAGAAATCCGAGTGGTTTCAAGAAGTTGATCCTCGGATCAAGCTTGACGTTGCCTGGGA
>CAYZAH010000422.1:0-4517 GCA_964475805.1 uncultured Pirellulales bacterium
CCGCAATTGGCAGCCCTTCTATCTCGGAGCAAGAAAGGCGTGAGAGACAGGATCGGCAAACTGATTGCAGAGGGTCTACTTGAAGAAGCCAATCGCGGTCGGGGACAACATCGGGGTCGGCCCGAGCGAGTTGTGTTTCTGAGCAAGTCAGCAGTCACGATCCTGAGGGAACAGGGATTCATAGAATCCCAAGTTCCAACAAGCCATATAATTGGAAAAAAATTCCGCTGCCAGAGCCACCAGCTCTTGTTGAATTGGGTCCGCATTCACCTAAACCACATTGGGACTGTTGCACCTGGATTGAAGATCCGATTCCTTGCGCACAACTCACCGTTCATTCCAAAGGAGTTCTCGAGTGTGCCGGTGCAGAACAAAACAGAACTCATCCGTTTTGAGCCGGACGCCACCTTCTCACTATACGATTCGAACCAGGGCAAAACACTCTTGTTCTTCCTGGAGGTGGATCTGAGTACAGAAACACTGGCCAGTCCAAAGCGTATATTGACAGACGTTCGCCAGAAGATCCTCAACTATGGGATCTGTTTCGACACGCAAGTGTACAAACGCTATGAAAGACTGTGGAAGTGTCAACTAAACGGCTTTCGCCTGCTGTTTCTTACAGACACTTCTGTGCAAATGAGCACGTTATGTTCTCTGGCCCGGGAGATGCAGCCCTCTGACTTCATCTGGATAGCCCAGAAAGACCGCATGTTCGAGGATGGAATTTCGGCGGAGATATGGGCTCGGGGCGGACGGCTCGATGTTGCCCCTCAATCGATTCTCGGGCGTCTCAGCTGCCGTGCGCCACTGCCTTGATCACATCTCCAGGTTCCGCCTGATCTCCTCATAGATTCTTTCTGTCAAATCTTCGGGCAGATCGATGCTGATCTCCCGCTTTCGACCATATCGCCCCCGTGAGATCACATGGCTTCGCAGCAGCGAGTACATATCCAATTCGTTAAGCATGTCGCCGAAAGCTCTGCGCGTCAGAGGCCTCAGCTCTGCTCTGCTACAGAACGTGTTGTAGATCTGATAGACCTCACCAGTGTCGCCTTTCTCACCGCTCTTGTTATGCACGCACTGGATCACGGCGGCCATAGCGACCTGGAGTTGCCGGGGCGCAGTGCGGATCATAGCGATGTACTTATCCTGCTCGATTTCTGAGGCCGCATGATCCACAATAGCCAAGGAGATCCTGGTCCCTGCCTTCTCGGCCAGATAAGCGCTTCTGGCCAGGAGCGCAACCGCCTGCCTGGCATCGCCGTGGTCTCGGCTGGATAGTGCGGCCACCTTCTCGATCACGCCGGGCTCGACGGCTCCCTCGTGCAACGCCTTATCCACGCGGATACTCAGAATTCGCTGCAGGTCCACGGCGTCATATGGTTTGAAAACGATTTCGTTGAGCTTCAGGAAGGACTTGACCCGAGGATCCAAATGGTCCGGCCAGTCCAGGCGATTGGATACGAAGACAAGAATGAGTCGTGCGGGAATTCTCTGAGGAAGTCGTCGAACAAGAAAAGTCATGAATGTGTCTTTGTCTCGTCTGAGATGATCCACCTCGTCCACGAAAAGAATGAGGTAGCCTTCGTACGTAGCCAGAGCCGCCTCGATCCTCAGCATAAGCTCTTCCAAAGAGATGCCTTTCTTATATCGCTTGCTGGCATTGAGAAGGCACGCCAGGTCGTTTAGGGCGCGAAAGCATGGCATAGGCGTGGAAAGATCTATGTGCTCATATTTGAGGGTGATGTTTCTTTGTACGCACATCTGTGAGAGAAGATTGAGAAAATAGCTGAGCGTCAATGTCTTGCCGGTTCCGGTCTTGCCCCAAATGGCCAGGTGGACCGGGTGGTCATTTCGTAGCACCGGTGCAAAATGCGAACTCAATTCGCGGATTTCGGCATCACGCACATTGGCATTGAAGATCTCTTCTAAGACGGCCAGTTGCTCGGATTTGATGAGCTGTTCATCATCGAGAAAACGCCGGTTCTTGATGACGGTGTGGTCGAGCATGTGTTGAATCTGCGCAATGATCTTACCTCGAACTTTTGTGGATTCCATCGGAATTTCACCTCCTGATGCGTTCACTGGAAGCACTGGTATATAAGCTTTGCGGATTGCTGCATCCTGCCACTGAGAGTAGATTTCCGATGGAAAGTGCCGGGCAGTATGTTGAGAGAGATACCAATAGTGGCGCCACTGCTGGATGGTGACAGGAAGTGAAGAGACCCTTCAATATTGAAAATATCTATTAAAGACAATCATATCTATCTATTATCATAGACCGATGTTCCATCGGAAACACACTCCCGGTGAGATTTGCATTCTTACTTTGGTTACCAATTCTTCAAAAACCGCCTGTGCCGTTGGAGGGGCAATGGTGGTCTCCGGCGATGAGCGCTGTAGCGGCTGATCCAACCCCTTACATAATTGCCCAAAACCCTTACATAATTCGGGCCTAAACCCTTACATAATTCGCCAAGAGCCTTACATAAATAGCCTTTTCAGGGGTCAAAACCCTTACATAATTCCCCGCCGAAAAGAGCCAAAATCGGCCCTAAGCCGTTGCTTACCATGAGCTTACTAAACCCTTACATAAATCGAATATATATAGTTTTAGAGAATTTCCAGGGTCTGTGTCCATAAAGCGTTGAGCCTTCCCTCGCCGCTGGGCGGCCCACCCCGGGCTATTAGGGCTCAGGAGCTCGCCAAGTACGTGCTTTCGTCTGTCGCTCCGGCTCCACGCAGACCCTTTATCGTAAACCTTTCCCCTTTCGGGTCGGCCTGACGGCCTAAAGGTTTATCGAAGGGTCCGCTCTACGGCCTCCGCTATACATATGTCGGTTCGCAAAAAAACGAGCGAACCTCTACTCCTGTTGATAATGCGCTCCGGCTCACGCAAACCCCTTATCGTAAATCTTTCCCCCTGCGGGGTCGGCCTATGGCCTAAAGATTTATCGAGGGGTCGGCTCTACGGGCCTCCGCTACACATATGGCGGTTCACCAAAAAACGGGCGAACCGCCTCAAGAGCGGCGTTACTCGGAGGTAATGAACAAGTGCATACATGACAAATATCGTATGGTGAGAATGAGCGAACAACTACGGGAAATCGAGGCAGCTATCGACCAAGCCAAAGGCAAGCCCTGATTGACTTTTGAAGATTTCCTGCTTCGTTGACTGTATTATCTTCTTGTTTCGCTCCGGCTCACGCAGACCCTTTATCGTAAACCTTTCCCCTTACGGGTCGGCCTTACGGCCTAAAGGTTTATCGAAGGGTCCGCTTGACGAGCCTCCGCTATACACATGGCGGTTCACCAAAAAACGGGCGAACCACCACACAGAGTGGTCCAGCCGGAGCTGACAAAAATGAATAGATACAAGGTGCGAGATATCGTGGATTTAATCCGGAGCAAGGGTAAGTTGCCAACGGACCCGTTGGGCCAGATTCTGCCTGTCGATGACCTGCTGGCATGGTTCGGACTGGATGAGGGATTGGCACCTGACGAGCATCGGCAGGTCAGGCAGGAGCTGGCTTTGATGGCAGAGTCTCAGGATGAGTTGGAAAAACTCAGATTGGCTGAAGAGCTTCGCTCAGGCAGCTATTGAGCTGCCTTTCTTCTTTGTTTTTTGTTCGTTTGCTTTCCATTGTTGGTCGCCGCTCCGGCTCGCAGGAGCTCGCCTCCGCGGCGCTGCGGATGACGCATTTCGCATTGGCATACTATCTACTAAGATGATTTCACTGATGGGGTGAGTTTCTGAAAGATTAGTCCAACATACCGTTCTGGGAGTCTTCACTCGTGCGATAAGGTTTATAAGGTACGAAGACCCTCTTAACCCATTATGGTAAGAGGGTCTTTCGCATTTGACGTCAGACCCAGAGGTAAGAAAATGACAGGACAAGCACCCGTAGCCAAGTTCAGAGCCGGCCAGGTCTCAGCGGCTCTGTGGCAGAACGACATCCAGGTCCGAGGCCAGACTATCAAGGTCTTGAAGGCCACGGTACAACGCAGATACAAGGACAAAGACAGCGGCGAATGGAAGTCATCGATGAGCTTCAGCCGGAATGAAATCCCGTTGGCGATTCATTGTCTTGGCAAGGCATTTGAGAAGATAATCGAAACGCAGAACGAAAGCTCAGGCGATAGCAACAGCGTTGTGGAAGAGCCGATATTGGACGGCGTGATTTGATGAGTTGCCGGCGGTTCGTCGTCAGAACCGCTCTCTTTCTTTTTTACACGTACACGTTTATTCTCATCCATATCTCATATCGCCAGGGCTTAAACCCCTTTGGTTTAAGAATCCTGCAAATAGTTGATTTTGGAACCACTTCGGGGGCCGAACGTTCCTCCGAACCGCAAATTGGAATTTTCGATTTTCAATTATTCCGCTCGAAGGCTTTCGAGCGTATTGATTTCTTTGCGGAAAATCGAAAATCCCTTAAGCGGTTCGGCATACGTCCAGCTCCAGCCAGAAGTGGTCCCAAAATCAAGGCCGTGCTTCCACCTTCTCATCTAATAGG
>CAYZAH010000423.1:0-4507 GCA_964475805.1 uncultured Pirellulales bacterium
CATGCGAGGCGGCCTTAGTCCCACCGTCAGATGGTACTTACCAAAAGGACAACGCAGAACAGAATGTTGTCCGCCCAGATCATAATCCCTGTCGTTGTTCGGGGTCGGTTCAGGCTGACCCCAATACGGTCCCGCCCGCCCCAAGCTCGGCGGAACGGCCTTGACGGCGAGGGGTGGAAGTGATACAATAGACTTAAGCGCTGGGGAAGGTGTGGCTAACAATAAGATCAAGGAGTTTGTGATGCCGAAAGCCAAAGGATTTACCTTGATCGAGCTGCTCGTAGTCATTTCGATTATTGCCCTGCTCCTGGCCTTGCTGATGCCGGCGCTGCAGCGTGTTAAGAGCCAGGCGGCTTCGGTCGCGTGTCAATCCAATCTGCGACAAATGGGCGTTGTCGTTTCCCTGTACACGGAGGACTTCAACGGCAAGTTCCACGTCGAATCGGGCAGCAATCCGCATAATAGCTGGGTCTATGCGATGCGGCCATACTACAGCTACGAGCCGGAGATTCGCAACTGTCCGATGGTGCACAAGTTCTTGAGCGACGAGGTCACCGGGCCGTGCGTGGGCTGGGGCGTTTACGGAGTAGAGGGTTTCGGTGTCCCTGACTGGGCCATCGCGGGCGATTTCGGCAGCTATGGGTGGAACTGGTGGCTGTGCGATGAGGACCGCGAGCAGAAGCATTGGCGGAATATCAACGCGATCCCCGGTAGCCGGAACGAGATACCGATGTTTGCGGATGCCCAATGGGTCGATTCCCTGCCCCGCCCCACGGACGATCCGCCGCCCGGCTACTATATCCTCATCGACCGGAGCATGGGATCATTTTGCATCGACCGACACAATGATTTTGTCAATGGCGTCTTTACGGATTTCTCGGTTCGGTCGGTAGGCTTGAAAGAGCTTTGGGAGTTACGCTGGTACCGCGGCTGGCCCGAGGACCGGCGCAATGCCGGCACGCCCGTGTGGCCGGACTGGATGAAGAACTGCAAGGACTACGCCCTTTATTGATGAAGATCACGTTTTAAGAGGACTACGCCTGGCAGATTCGTGACTATAATTCATATCTCGTTTGTCCCTTCACTCGTATCGAAATCATCATGCCGGCAAGGTCGGAATGCCCCGTAGGCTACAGGGTATTCGTCTTCCTTTTGGCCAACTATCGTCTTAGGATGATTGAAATCACTATAAAACTGAGGGGAAAAGATGTTATTTTGTTGACGGTGTTCTGGACATGGGTCACAATTCCCAACACATGATGTCGTTTTATTGGAGTAACGTACTATGGAAAGCAAGAACGTTCTCTCGAATCTCCGGCGCTTCGCAATTTCCTGTATCTTGCTGATAGGGGTAATTACCGTTCAGCGCGGAAGCGCCGAAGCGGCGGCAAAGGGCCTCCCGATGGCCGAGCACGGGGCAGTGAGCATGGAGTACCAGAACAAACTGTTCGGTCAACTGCAGGTGCCGGCCGATGTGAGCGAAGCCCCTCCGGAGTTTGACCCGGTCGTCTGGAAAGCGTTTGTTCCTGAGGACAATGCGTTGACGCCGCAGCGCGTTGCGCTTGGGCGAAAGCTCTATTTCGAGAAGCGCCTCTCGGCGGATGGGACCGTGGCGTGTGCGACGTGCCACGACGTGACGCGGGGCTTCACGGACCAGTTGAAGGTTTCCGAAGGGATCAAGGATCAGCTTGGCCGCCGCAACGCGCCGACGACCTTGAACGTTGCTCTCCTGCAGATAGTCTTTCTCGACGGTCGATCACCGACGCTGGAGAACCAGGCTAAGCAGCCTATCATCAATCCCATCGAGATGGGTATGCCCGATGGAGAAGCTGCGGTCAAGGCTATCAAGGATGACCCCGAGTATCAGGCTGCTTTCAGGAAAGCCTATGGACGCGACGTCAACTATGAGGACATGGGCAGAGCGCTCGCAGCTTTCGAGCGGACGCTGGTTTTTGTGGATTCTCCATTTCGACGATTCCTGGCCGGTAATGAAAACGCAATCTCCGCCGAGGCGAAACAAGGCTGGGTGCTGTTCAATGGCAAAGGTCGTTGCACTTCGTGCCATCCGATGAACGTATCGAATCCGCTGGGGACCGACAACCGATTTCATAACATCGGGGTCTCCGCTCGCCATCAGGATTTCGAGGGGCTTGCGAAGACGGCGTTGAAGACGCTGGAGACGGATCCTTCGGAGAAGGAGCTCGACCAGTTGGCCCTGTCCACCGATCTGAGCGAATTGGGACGGTTCATGGTGACGAAAGTCCGTTCGGACATCGGGGGCTTTCGCACCTCCATTTTGTTGAATATCGGTATCACGCCTCCCTATATGCACGATGGGTCGATAAAGACGCTCTGGGACGTGATAGACCACTACAACAAAGGCGGCGAACCCAATCTCTTCCTCGACGGCGGTATTGAGCCGCTGGCTCTTACGGAGGAAGAAATCAACCAGCTTGTGGCGTTTCTCTTCTCCCTGACCGATGTTCGTTTCACCAAAGAGAATGCGATTCAGTTCGAGAAACAGAAAGCACAGGCGGCCAAGGAACGTCCACTGCGTGATGACGAAATGGCTTTCCGTCGGGTAATCGCCTTCGAAAAATAGCCACCGGCGAGGTGGTAATCGAGAAGTGTCAAGGAGTGATCCATGAAACCGAAGTTTAAGAGTATCGAGACGAAATACACTGAAGAACGCCAAGCGTTCTTTGGCGGCCTGAAGAATCTGGATCGCCGGTCCTTTCTGAAAGTCTCGGCCGCCACGATGGGCGCAGCCGTGGCGTCCGGCCTGGCCCCTTGCCATTCATTCCAGTCAGTTAGCGTGGCCCAGGGCGGTGGGGATTCGATGGGCAAGCCGGCCTTTCAATTCGCTTACATTTCCGATTCGCATCTCTATGAGAAGAAAGTCAACGACCGGTTCGTCCGGGCGATTCTCCGTGCGGTGGAAGATGTGAACAATCTGGACCCGCAACCCGACTTTGTCTTCTTCGGCGGAGACCTGGCCCAGCTCGGCCAGCCCAGGGAGCTCGAGCTCGGCGCTCAAATCCTCAGGAATCTCAAGGCGCCCCTGAAGATAATGGTCGGCGAACACGACTGGTATTTTGATTTGGGTCAGAAGTGGCAGGAGCTGTTCGGCAAACCGATCCAATCGTGGGACCACAAAGGAATCCACTTTGTTATTCTCAACAGTGTCGTCGAACGTGACTTCTGGACGGCCCGGGGGCTGACGCCCATGCAGCGCATGATGACCGTCGCGGGTCTTGACAATGGCATCCAGAGTTCCTTCACCGTCGGCGAATCTCAGCGAGACTGGCTCAAGAAGGACCTCGCCAACTACGCGGATGATACGCCGCTTATTGTTTTTTCCCATTCGCCCCTCTACAAGCTATACAAGAAATGGAATTTCTGGACGGACGACGCCGAACAGGTACAGGAGATTCTAAACCGTTTCAAACAGGTTGTTGTCATTCACGGCCATACTCACCAGCTTCTGACTAACCGGATTGGCAACATTCATTTCCACGGCCTGCTGTCCACGGCCTGGCCCTGGCCATACGCCCCGGAGGGCATGCCCGAGCTGACTATACAGATGAACCGCCCGGATCCCTTCGATCCGAACGACGGCTGCGGAAACGGCCAGGTCTACGTTCACCCGGATGGGTTGATAGACAAGGTATATAACTTTTGGAACCGTAAGCCGATCACGGTTGCCAAAGCGTATACGGCAAGCTGGGGCAAAGACAGCATTCCCCCGATAGCCAACCGTGCCAGCTACTAAAACAACCAAGGAGGTTGCCATGCGAAATATCTCTATCATGACTTGTACCGGATTCATATTTTTGTGCGTGGCGTTCGTGCTCGGCGCCGTGATGTTTTCGGGTTGTCGCAAGGAAGTCTCAACGTGTGATGGTCGGGGCCAAGCCGTCGTATCGATGGACGCCAAGGGACAAGTCCTGGCCGACGCGCTTATGGCGCAGTGGAAGCGCGACCATCCGGAACGAGACTGGGTGGAGGCGGAAAAAGCAGCGCATGAACTCAAACCGCCCGCCGACAACTCTGCATTGCTGAAGGAAGGGCAAATCGGCACGTACGGCGAGAATACCGAGCGTGATCTTATCGTATGGGCACGAGAGACGGAGAAGTTCGTCCTGGAAGGATCACGCATTTTCCACAACGCGCAGTTGTTGGGAAGCAAAGTCTCCGTCTCGTGCGATATGTGCCATCCACACGCATCGAACACGCATCCTGAGACCTATCCCAAGTACCAGGTTCAACTGGGTCGGGTGGCATTGGTGCGCGACATGATCCAATGGTGTATCGACAATCCGGTGCGCGGCGACACGCTGAACCCCGACGGTCCCCGTATGCGGGCTTTGGAAGCCTATATCATGGCTCAGCGCAGCGGCACTCCGATGGAGTATGGCAAGCACTGATCGACTGGGTGAATTATACCCTGGTTTGTGCTCGATGCCGGCGGTTGCGCAGAGAACAACCGCACACTATTGTACCGGGT
>CAYZAH010000424.1:0-4495 GCA_964475805.1 uncultured Pirellulales bacterium
AAATATGAAAACGATAGCCATAGCAAATCAGAAAGGCGGCTGCGGCAAAACAACGACCGCGGTGAATCTTGCGGCGGCTTTCGCCGAAAGCGGCAGTAAAACCCTGTTGATCGATCTCGACCCGCAGGGCCATAGTACGATTGGATTCGGCGTGCACCTTGAGAATCCGGACCTCACGATCCAGGATGTCCTGGTGAACACACAAATTGGGATCGCCGATGTCGTCAGAACCACGACGCAGAACGGTCTTGATCTGGCGCCGGCCAATGTCCTGCTTGCCGGCTGCGAACGGGACCTGACGTATATCGGCGTCTTGGCCGAACAACTGGACGCGCTCGCGGATAGGTACGACGTCTGCGTGATCGACTGCCCACCGTCCCTCAGCATGTTGACTCTCAACGCGCTGTACGCCTGTGACGGTGTTCTCGTGCCCGTCCAGGTGCATTATTATGCGATGGAAGGCTTGAAGCAACTGTTCGAGACGATCAATGCCATCCAGAACCGCTCTGCATCGAGTCAGGTACAAGTCTTTGGCGTCTTATTGACGTTCGTCGAGGACCGCACTCTGCTTAGCAGAGAGGTGCAACAGCAAATGCGGGAATACTTCGGTGACCTGGTCTTGGAGACGGTGATTCATAAGAATGTGAGGTTAGCGGAGGCGCCGAGCGCCGGTGAGTCGATCTTCACCTATGCGCCCCTGAACAAGGCCGCCCAGGAATATGCGGCAGCGGCCCATGAGATGGCGCAACGTTGGACTCTGACAGAGCAGGTTGAGAGGCTGCCACACGAAGTGACTGAGCCTCAGACCGCCGGGGGGCAAACCGATGGCCTTGAGTCAGCGGTCAGGTCAGGAGCGAACACATGACGAGGCGTCGCAAGAAGAAGGTAGGGCTACAAAAAGAGGTCTCTTCCGTTTTCGATGGAGTGCTGATTCCTGATCGCAAGAGCGATCGGAAGACCGGCCATGAGCACGCGTCGGACGGTTCCAAAGCCGTTTCTTCAAAACAGACGGCCGCCGACTCACTGGTCCCGAAGAGCTCCCTGATGAAGAAAGTGCCTGGATCAAAGACTTCATCAGGTGCAATAGCTGCGGACCACCCTGTGCACACGATTCTCTCTGAACGAAAGGCCACCAAATCTCCCGCCCGGAAAGCTACTCCCCAACCACAACTCGATCACGGTGAGGACAAGACGACGCCGGACCATGCTGATGTCCCTTCAACACCGACGGACCTCCAGCGTGTGGTCCCGCCCAGTTTGTCGACTAAGAAGCCTCTGTTGGCGAAGAACTTGCTGGGCGGTATAGCACTGGGGCGAAGGAAGAGTGTGCCCCCGAAACTGACGGCTCCCGATGATTCCGTCCTGGAGTGCATCCCCGAACAGGAATCTCCGCCGATCAAGAATCTGCCGGAAAAAGCTGACACGGATCGGATCGCTGAAGTACTTCCCAAGCTAACGACGCCGGACCAATCGAGCCCGCAGCGTCCCCCGAAACCCGAGCCTCAGAAGACGGACAAGCCGTCGGATGAAGCTGCGCAGAATCAAAAACCTGGGATTCTCTCGTGGCTGATGAGCCCGGGCGATCCGGATGCGAAAGATATGCCACCGGAACAACCTCGGCAGAAAGATGAGCCGTCGCACAAGAGTCCATCAGATCGCGCCGAC
Organism: uncultured Pirellulales bacterium; assembly: GCA_964475805.1. Taxonomy (GTDB): domain Bacteria; phylum Planctomycetota; class Phycisphaerae; order Sedimentisphaerales; family Anaerobacaceae; genus JAFGTG01. The sequence goes on from CAYZAH010000424.1 coordinate 1,666, forward strand.
GATGACCACAAAATCATATTGGACCGGTTGATTCCGAAACCATCTTCACCACAGAAACGACAAAAAGCTCAGAGTTCCTCAGGTGGAGTGGCTCCAGGCAAAAAGAGGGTCCCTCCGAAGCTTACGGCTCCGGACCGCCCGATGACCTCGCCGGGTCCATCGAAAGAAAAGTCCAAACAAGCTAACGATACTCAGGGCAAGGCAAAGGTCCCCCACAAGGCTGACCAGAAACCCTCGAACCTGAAAAGGTCCGCTCCCGAGCCTCGTACTTCTCAAAGCTCACTGATAAGCAAGCTCAGTCAAAGCGAAACGGCTTCGGACAAACGTGACACGGATCGCCCGGCTGAAGTTCCTCCAACGCCGAGGTCCGCCGAATCCCAAACGTCGCGAGGCCCCGTATCCGAAAAAAGACACAAACCAACGCCGCCGTCGCCGCAACCCGTCGCGGCCAGTCATCGCGAGGCCCCGACCCCAACAGAGCCGAAGCGACCGACCCTCCGACGACGGATCAGCGAAAAGCTCCGCACCCCCAAGCCGGGTGCCGGCTCCGCCAAACAGAGAGCCATGATGCTGCTGATTCCGATTCTGTCTATTGTCCTGATCTTCTTGTTCAGGCAGGTTCTCAGCAAGTCACCTAATAGAACAAGTGGGGCTAACACGACAGAGACGCCCGTAGCTGTCAAGACCGATTCCGACCGGGCCATCGAGTGGAAAATTCCTGAGCCGTTGCCGGCAGTCATGAGAGACCCAACCAAGCTTTCGGTCCAAGACGAGCCACCGGCGCAAAGCGATAATCCAGAGCCACAGGTTGAACCAACGAAATCAAAACTCATCGAGGTGGGAGCTATTGTATTTTCGCAAGACAAACCATCCGCAGTCGTCAATGGTCACATTGTTCACGCCGGAGAAGTCATCAGCGGGGTAACCGTCCTGAGAATATACCGCGATAGCGTGGAATTCGAAAAGAACGGTAAAACGTGGTTCCAAAAGGTGCATGAGTGAAAACAGATGTGAGTTAACACGAAACTCGTAAAGAAGGATTGAACAAACAGGGGGTACTATTATGAAGAGCGTGATCACAAATATCCATACGCGGTTTCTGTTAGCCGTGGGCGTATTTGCCTGTCTGTGTTGTCTGCCCACTTTCGCCCAGAAAGGCGATCAACTGCAAAAGGATCCCAATGAAGTGGCAAATGACCTCGCGCAGCGAATGCAGAAAATCGTATGCATCGACGCCAACGAGGAGCCCATCGGCTTGGTCGTCCAGCAACTGGCCGAGCAGGCGAACGTCGATCTCATCATCAGTCCCAAGGTCGAAGGGAAGGTGACCGTCTCGCTGACCGACGTCACGCTCAAGGAAGCGCTGCAGTGCATCCTCGACGTTCACGACGCCGCCTATATTGTCGGCGACAACGTCATCCGCGTATTGCCGCGCGAGGAAGTACCCGCGATATCCGAGCGACTTGTCACGCAAACGTTCGAGATTATCTACGCCGACGTCGGACAGGTCGTGACGGCCCTGGAGAAGTTCAAGTCGCCTCAGGGTTCGGTCTCTTCGATCCAGGGGACCAGCCATGTCATTGTTACCGACGTCGAGAGCAAAGTCAAACAGATCGCGGCGCTGATCTCCACCATCGACCGCATTACGCCCCAAGTCCTCGTCGAGGTACGAATTTACGATATCACCAGCAAGGATAATCTCGACTTGGGCGTCGAATGGAGCGCGGGCCGACGGACCAATTTAGATTCGGCCGGCAATATCATAAACGACGACTTCACCGTCAGCCGGGGAGGCGCCGACACATACATTGGCAGCAAGACCGACCCGGCTATCATGGGCGGCTTCGAAGGCGCGACGGGCAAGACCGCCGACGCCACGCTGGGATTCCTGCGATTGGGCCTGCTCAATGAGCACATCAATGTCGACGCGCAGTTGCGGGCCGAAAAGGAAAACGTGGACGCCAAGCTGCTGGCCAACCCCAGGATACTGGTCCTGGATAACGAGAAGGCCCTGTTCGACATCGTCACCGAGCACCCCTATGTGGAGAGAACCATCACATCGGGCAGCGTGACCGAAAATGTGCAGTTCAAGAACGTCGGCATTAAGCTCGAAGTAACGCCGCACGTCGCCCGGGACGGGATGCTCCGATTGAACATCTCGCCGGAATTCGGCGTCGTCGTCGGCCAGGTCACCGTCTCATCGAGCAACGTGCCGGTCATCGATACCCGCAAGGTGAACACGACCGCCCTCGTTAAGGACAACCAGACCGTCGTTCTGGGCGGCTTACGCAAGAAGGACGCCAGCCAGCAAGTGAACAAGATCCCGCTGCTCGGCGACTTGCCTTTGATCGGCGGGCTTTTCAGATTCGAGGGCGAATCCACCGTCACCACGGAGCTGGTGGTTTTCATCACGCCGCACATCGTGATCGAGCCGGTTATGTCGGAGGAAGAGCAGACGGCCTACGGCAGCACCCATTTCCAGGCTCCCACGCCCGTGACCACCCGAGCCGAGAAAGCCGGCATGGAATAGTCGTTATATTTCAATAGTGAGTATCTACCGGGCCGATTTGCGCACTTTCGTGCACTTTTCGGCCCGTTTTTGTATAATCTCAATAGAAAAACGACCCTTTTTCGCACCATCCGCTTGTTCATCCTACCCCTTTTGGGGGAAACTTGTCCGGCGCTCCTTGTGACGGACTTGTCTGCCGATCGTTGTGGCGGATTGGCTTCGTTCTGCAAACTAACCACGGATGAACTCGAATGAACACTGGGTCAACTGAATGGAGCAAATTGGCTTTGTTTTTCCAACCGCCCAGATCGCCGGGACCGC
>CAYZAH010000425.1:0-4494 GCA_964475805.1 uncultured Pirellulales bacterium
CAATTGAGAATTCCAAGCCGTCGGTCAAATGGAGTCAGGTCGCCGGGCGGATGCAACAGTACGCGGAGTCGGCCGGGTTTTCCGTGGTCAGAGATTTTGTCGGACATGGCATCGGTAGAAAGATGCATGAAGACCCGAAGGTACCGAATTTCGTTAGTAGCGAACTGTTAGCCGACGATATCGTCCTGACGGAAGGAATGGTTATGGCGGTCGAGCCGATGATTAATGCCGGTTCCTGTGCCGTCCGCACGCTGAAGAACGGGTGGACGGTCGTAACGAGAGACGGCAAGTGCTCGGCTCATTTTGAGCACACGATTGTGATTATGGAGGATGGCTGTGAGGTTCTGACCGTCGTATGAGCTGTAAGCAAGGACGACGCAGATAGCTACGAATTGACAGGTAGCCAGGCAAGAGAACATGGCAAAGAAGGACACATTACGAGTTCAGGCTAAAGTAACTGAAGCTTTGCCAAATGCGATGTTCAGAGTGGAGCTCGAGAGCGGCCACAAGGTCTTGGCGCATGTTTCGGGTAAGATGCGTATGAATTTCATCCGGATTCTACCGGGTGATACAGTTATTGTTGAGATGTCACCGTATGATTTGAGTCGAGGCCGGATTGTGCTTCGTCATTAGCCACGGATTCCATGAGCGGAGTCGAACGATGTTCATCCGTACAGGAAAGACCGATGGCGGGCAGGTATAGCCAATGAAAGTCAGAAGTTCCGTCAAACGTATATGTGAGAATTGCAGGATTGTCCGCCGCAAGGGCGTTGTGCGGATCATTTGTACGAATCCGCGGCATAAGCAGCGCCAGGGGTAGCTTTCTAAGAGTCGGATGGTAAGCAATAGGATACGATAAGGAGTTGACATGCCACGTATAGTTGGTGTTGATATCCCCAATGACAAGTCCATTTGGATTGCGTTGACTTATATTGTCGGCATCGGCAAGCACACCTCGCAGCAAATCCTGAAGGAAGCGGGTATTGATACGAGCACGAAGGCCAATAAGCTCACCGAGGATGAGCTCAGCCACATAACGCAGATCATTGACCGCAACTACATTGTGGAAGGACAGCTTCGCAGGCAGGTTTCACAGAATATCGCGCGTTTGCGTGATATCAATTGTTACCGAGGCGTTCGTCACCGTCGGGGCCTGCCCGTCCGTGGTCAATGCACTCAGAGCAACGCGCGGACGCGCAAAGGTCCGAGGAAGACCGTTGCGGGCAAGAAGGGTGTGAAGGAAAAACGCTAACGAAGACGATTTTTCAATACGCTAAACGAGAAGGATAATGGCAAAAAAGACGAAGCGAAAGGTCAGAAAAAACGTTGTCCGAGCCATTGTGCACATCCGGGCGACGTTCAACAACACGCTGATTACCATCACGGATTTGGATGGCAACGTGGTTTGTTCGGGATCGGCGGGTTGTGTCGGCTTCAAGGGCTCTCGCAAGAGTACGCCGTTCGCCGCTCAAAGGGCGGCGCAGCGCTGCGCCAGTTCCGCCATGCGTAACGGCGTCCGCGAGGTGGAGATCAGGGTGAAGGGACCCGGTTCGGGACGTGAATCGGCCATTTCGGCTCTGCAGCAAGCGGGCCTGCGGATCGCTTCGATTGAAGACGTGACTCCGCTGCCGCACAACGGTTGCCGGCCGCCAAAGCGAAGACGGGTATAGAAGTAATACCAAAGGATTTTGTGGAGACTGAATAGAAAAGATGGGACGTTATTTGGGATCATCCTGTAAGCTTTGCCGTCGCGAGGGAATGAAACTGATGCTCAAGGGCATGCGGTGCGAGACGGCCAAGTGTCCGGTCGAGAAGAAGCAGCGAAATCTGGCGCCTGGTATGCATGGATGGCGCAGGGGGCGAGCGAGTGAATATGGCGTTCGGCTGCGTGAAAAGCAGAAAATAAAGAGATATTACGGTCTTTGGGAGCGGCAGTTCATGAGGTGCTTCCATCAGGCCAAGCGGGAGAAGGGAAACACCGGCGAGAAGCTACTGCAACTGCTGGAGAGACGTTTGGACAATGTTGTCTACAAGCTCAATTTTGCGCCGTCGCGTAAGGCCGCCAGACAACTTATTTCCCACGGGCACATCTATCTAAATGGGCGGAAGGTAAGCGTCAGTGATTACATTACCAAAATCGGTGACAAAATTGTTCTCAAGGATTCTGAAAGAAGTCGCAAAACAGTGAAAGAGCAGTTGGAAAGCAACCCGAATTTTGCTACGCAGAGCTGGCTGCAATTGTCCCGGGAAAAACCTGAGGCTACCGTGGTAGCATTGCCCACTCGAGAGGACGTTCAAATTCCCGTGGAGGAACAGTTGGTTGTGGAATTTTGCTCGAGGTAAAGACGGAAGAACGTCCTGAGATTTTTATGGTTCTGCTAACGCTTAGTATTCGGCCGTGAGTTTGTGCGGACGTGATCAGACTAAGGACGCAAAACTCAGAGCTTACATAGGAGACTCATATGCGAGTTACATGGCGTGGTTTGGAACTGCCCACTCGTGTTGAACGAGATACGTCGATATCGAGTGATAAATATGGCCGATTCTACATCGAGCCATTCGAACGTGGTTTCGGTACCACTATCGGCAACAGTCTCAGACGCATTCTGCTCTCCTCCCTGGAAGGCAGTGCCGTAACCTCCGTGAAGATTGCGGGCGTGGATCATGAGTTCAGCTCGATCAAGGGAGTGATGGAGGACGTGACCGATATAGTCCTGAACGTCAAGAGTCTCGTGATCCGCCTCCATGACGAGGGTCCCAGAACAATGAAGGTTTCGGCCAGCAAGGAGGGGAAGGTAACGGCCGCCGACATTGTTATCGATCCGGCCATTGAGATCAAGAATAAGGATTTGGTCCTGGCCACGTTGACGGAAAAAGTGAATTTTGAGATGGAGATGGTCGTTGAAAACGGCCGAGGTTACGTGCCCGCGTCCGAGCGGATTGCCGCCGCGGATCGCTTCGATCAGGAAGTTGGAAGGATTATCCTGGATGCGGTGTATTCCCCGGTCACGCGCGTGCGCTACATGACCGAAGACACTCGCGTGGGCCAGCGCACGAACTATGACAAATTGATCCTCGAAATTTGGACGAACGGGACTATCACGCCGGAAATGGCCCTTGTTGAAGCAGCCAAAATCCTGCGCAAGCACATCAATCCTTTTGTTCAGTATTTCGAGCTTGGTGAAGAAACGGTCGCTGCTTCTCAGATTGCTGAAGACGAGATGGAAGAACCGGCCGTGGACGAAGAGACGGCCGAAAAGCTGAACATGCCCATTCAGGAATTGGAGCTTTCGGTTAGAGCAAGCAACTGCCTTGAGTCGGCAAAGATCGAAACAGTCGGCGAGCTCGTGAAGATGACGGACGCGGACTTGCTGAAGATTCGCAGCTTTGGAAAGACCTCGCTCCGCGAGATCAAGAGAAAACTCGCCGATGTGGGGCTGTCTTTGGGAATGGCAGAGGCGTAGACATAAGAGGAGCCTGAATATATGCGTCATAGAGTAGCAGGGCGTCGATTGGGTCGAACGAAAGAGCATCGTCTGGCGATGCGGCGGAATGTGGTCGCTTCGCTTTTCCAGCACGAGACGATTTCGACGACCATCGAAAAGGCCAAAGAAGTCAAACCGTTTGCAGAGAAGCTAATTACGTTGGCTAAGAAGGGCGACTTGTCGGCCAGACGACGGGCCATCGCTCTGCTGGGCAATCGTGACATCATAGATTACGAAGATGGTCAGGCCGTCAGAAAGGGCACGGTTATCGGCAAACTGTTTAGCGAACTGGGCCCGAGATATCTGGACAGGCCCGGGGGATATACAAGAATTATTAAGCTCTCCTTGAAAAGACTGGGCGACAACGGGCAGGTTGTTTTACTGCAACTCATCGCCGCCGATGAGGGTATCGAAAAGACCAGTAAGAAACGCTCACGCAAGAAGTCGAGAAAGGCGGCTAAAGGGGAGGAAGTTGCTGTAGAAAAAGAGAGCGTCAAGACAGAGGATACTGTTGAAGTCGAAGATGCCGACGAAGCGGAAAGGGCTTCTGATATCCAGGAACAGTAGAAGACACGTAGTAGGATAAGGCGATCAATGAGCGCGGACGATTGTGTTTTCTGCAAAATGGTGTCAGGGCAGATACCTTATGCGAAAGTCTACGAAGACGACGCGGTTCTTGCCTTCCTGGACATCGGTCCTATTAGTGACGGGCACACGTTGGTGATCCCGAAGCAGCACGTTGAGAGACTGCACGACTGTCCCGTCGAGCTTATAGAACGGGTTTGCTCGCCCTTGGGTAAGATTGCGGCCGCGGTGGCAAAAGCCATGGATTCGGACGGCTATAATGTTCTGTGCAACAATGGCAGGGCGGCCGGCCAGCTTGTCGAGCATCTGCACTTTCACATAATCCCGAGAAACAGCAATGACGGCGTTCTCAGACGCTGGCCTTCGTACAAATACGAAGAAGGCAAAATTGAGGTCATAGCGGAGAAAATTCGTCGCCATATAT
>CAYZAH010000426.1:0-4482 GCA_964475805.1 uncultured Pirellulales bacterium
TCGATCAGGATATCAGTTGGATAGCACTCGAGCAGAAAATCCGCTCCGGCGTCCAGGAGAGCCGCCTCAAGCGTCTGCTTTGCACGTAGTGGCGTGGTGATTCGCCCGTCAGAGAAGATTTGCCTTGTCAGCTCACCTCGGGCGGTCTGTCCTTCATCGAGCCAGAGATGCATCGTCGCGCATATATCTTCACCAAGATATGAACGAGAGCCAAGGAGTAATACCTTTGCCCCTTCTTGGGCGGCTTCCGCGGCAGCAGCAACGGCGCCCAGAGTGCTTCCCACAACGACCAAATCGACTTGGCGCACCACCGGTATCTGTCTTGAGCTTTGATACACGGACTCGACACCCAATGTTGGATGCACGAACAGAGCTAATAATAGACAGACATGACCCCATCGCATCTTGAATCTACTTTCTCCAAACAGTGCGCCTGAAAGAAGTCCCGTTGATAGCTGAAAATGCCAACCATCCACAGGCATTGTCCTTCTCTATTGTACAATACAACCCATGGCGAGTACACAGGTATTAGTCCGCCTTATGACACGCACGCTTGTGACGAGTCAGAAGGATGACGCCTCAAGGTCGCTCTTGCGATGACATTGCACATCGTACGGATACCGGTCAAAAGCGACCTCTATGAAGCATGGAGCAAAGTGGAGGAAGCCAGACAGTGGCGAACAGTACTGACAGAAGTTGAGGATTGTGAAGAGCAAGATGTCACTACCTAATCGCTCTGAACTCTCAACTTGCAAAACGTCAGGTCTCTTTGATATGGTCTGATGCCAAAATGTCTCCAAAGACATTGATTTCTGTGTAACGGCAGCCGATAAATGTCGTGTTTCGCCTGAAAGACAACTTCTTAAGGAATATCGGGGTATTCAATGAACCGTGCAAATTGGAGTTTGGTTTTGGGCGGATGATCGCCATCCAAGCTGTGCGTGGGTAAAGAAACGTCACGAACCGAACGTTGCCGATTGGTGAGTCGCTTTGAGCCAACCTCCCGTGTCACGTTCCATTTCCTATATGTTGATTGTTCTTATTTTGATATCCTTGAAACGGATTACCATATGGTCTCCCGGATGGATCTGCAGGCCTATGTGTCCTTCCATCCCGACGTTGTGCCTTTGATGGTTGTCGTCGTCAAGTATGCCGGTACCATCGTAATCGCATACGGTTACACCATTAACGATTGTCTTGATCGCGGCTCCCTTGCATATGATGTGAACGTCATTCCAGCCGTTGCCCTGATCTGCGTGAAACCATTTCCATTCCCTGGGAGCATCAGACGGTTTAGCTTCCGAGGGAGGTCCAGTGATTGGACTGAGCCATTGCCGCACTTCGCGCGTTTCGTCATAGATGAATCCACACCTCCAAGCTCCAGGTGGGTTGATGTCAACCTGCGGCCCGTCGAGCCAACCAGCCTGACCATCGTAGCGGCTCCGCACCTGCACGCCGCTGTTGCCTGTGGAAGTGGCATAGGACTGAACTTTCAGTCTCAGCTCAAAATCCCTATATTCGCCCTCTGTCAACAACCAGACATAGTGATGCTTGCTCCCTTGTGGAACCTCAGCAGTGATGGTTCCTTTCTCTACCTTCCAGTAATCTTTGTCCTTGTCTTCTGGGCGGCACTTGACCATCCAGCCATTCAAGCTCCTTCCAGCGAACAGGTTTTTCCACTCTGTATGCTGTATGGGCCGGTTACACGATGGCCCAAGCAGTAATACAGTCAGAACAACCAATGGTAGCGATATTTTCGTTCTCATTTGTGCAAGGATACCAGAGCTATTCAACAACTTCTGAGTTCGAGTCCCATCGGCCTCGCTGATGCGAGTCAAGACCTGGCAAGTGGTTATGCCTGCCAGGTCTTTTTCTTGAGTACTCTATCGACCTCTTAGCCTTCCACGACGACTTTCATGCCCATCAATCGAGCGAGATGCTGTACGCTATCCATATGGTCGCCGTAGAAAACTACGCGGTGCAGCAACGTCATGGCGTCCTCGGTATCAAGCACGCTGCTCCAGTTGGCAACCATCTTGGCCGCGTCACGGACTTCTGTTACGATCTGGGTGCGGCAGCCGTGGACCGACCTGGCCGGGACTTCGACGATCTTGCCCGTCGAGGCAAGTATTGTGTCCAGGTTAACTAACTTGGTGCGGGTGATGGTCTCGCCGAGGCGGTATTGGACCTCCGGCACGCAACCACTGCCTCCGACCTCGGAGTGACCACGCAGCAGGTATGGCGCTTCCTTGCCCTCCGGTCCATCCATCTTGAGCGGCGCGGTGCAGTGGGCCGTCCACAAGGTATTGCGAGAGGTATCGAAAGTCGCATTGCCCTGGAAGCCGGGCCGGTTAATTGCGTATTGGAACAAGAGCATGGTCAATAACGAATCCATATCGCCCTCGCACGCAGCGGGAATGCCCCTGTCGCGCAGGCGGGCAAATCCCAGGCATGGAAATCCTTTGGACAACCATCCCATGCAGGTGCCCACGGCCAAACCTTGTGCCCCGTGCTTTTCCATAAGGTCTTGAATCGCTATGCTGATGCGAGCTGCTTTCCTGATGTCCTCCGCATTCGGCTCGACGATTTCTTTTGCGTTCTTTGTCCAGCGGTCGATCTCGGCCTGTACGGCCTTCGCGTCTGCGGCGGACAGCGTCTCATCGAACGTTTTCTCGTTGACGGCTATGACGTCCGCCCCCAATCGTTCCTTGACCTGGTCCGGCGACTGGGCAGGCGCTGTGCCCCGGGCCGGAGGGAATAAGAGGATTCGAGTCTGCTTCATCATGGGAATGACCCTGAGCAGACGAAGTGCCCGTTCGAGCTCATCGCAGTCATTGCTGGTCAACAGGGTGACGCGATGCCCCTGGCGGTGCCAGCGAGGAGGATACATCCAATCGTGACCGCTGGCGGGCAATGAGAATACTGCCATGGGATGCGATCCGTCCAAAATCGGCTGCACTACTCTCGTCAAGGCGAAATTGCGCACGTTAATCGCGAGGACCGGCGCGGCCGGACCCGCCTTTTCCAACAAGGCCGCCGTCTGCTCGGTGCTACTCGAGTGCCCCATTATCAGCTTAACGTCTCCCAGCTCCTTTTCCGCCTTGGCTAAGCGGGCTTTCATGGTCTCGATCTGCCCGTCGTCGGCTCCCCAGTCGCGATCCCTCGGTGCGGGCGAACCCGTGAAAATAACACAGATTCGCGACTTTTCCCGGAAGGCGGGAGGCGGCGATTGAGAAGCCCACGCATGCGTCCAAGTTGCGCCGGCCAGCATCAAACCGCCCGCTACTCCCGTGCCCAGGAATTCCCGTCGCGTGCACTGTTCACACATGATAATAACCTCCAAATTGAGACATAATCCTAAAGTTTCCGTCGAGCGTTCAGTGAGACACACCTTTATAACAGTAGATTGCACCGCATTTCGCCACCGTGTACAACTTGCCGTTCGCGGCGACGAGGCCATCGAAGGCGGGCAAGTAGGCCAGTTCCTTCTCGGCCAGTTTCGTTCCGTCTTTCTTCGAGAAAACCTGCATGAGGCCGCCATGCTCGCCCCTGAACCAGGCCGCCTGCGACGCCATTTTCTCCTTGTACGTCTTTTCGTTGGAACGGCCCCAGAGTTCCCTTTCATCCGCCACGTCGCGCGGCCCGGCGATGAAAAGCCGGTCATTGGCCAGGACCATGGCCTTTGCCATTACCTGGGGTTTCTTGTGAATCCAGTTGTAGTCCAGAGCGGTAAGCTTCTGCATGGGCTGTTGGTCGAGTTGTTTCCAATCCACGGTGTTGGATGCCAGGGGATTATCGGTGGGGTACTGACCTTTGATCCACGTGCCTTCGAGCTTGGGGATTCCTACCTTACGCTGAGGCTTTTTGTCCGCGCTGAAAAGCCAGTATTCGCTGATAGAAGTGGTACACATCAGCCCCGGGTCCCGGCCGTACGAATAGGCGTTTTCATCGTCGATGCAGAGGATACGACCGCAGGGGACGCGTTTGGGGGGAAACTGGAACTCGGCCCAGCCTTCGCCGGCCGCACGGCCGTAAATCCAGTACGTGCGCTGCTGCCAACTGTCGTCCAAAAACGAGACAGGCGAAAAGAGGTGAACTTCTTCGTCGTACTGTGTGTCAGGACGCTGAGGTCTTATGCGCACGCGTTTGCCGTCCAACGTGAAGGTCTGCGATTTCATATAGACGTACTGACCATCGCTGGACAGGATGTCGGGCATGGCCACGGGCATGTGCTTGCCCATCAACAGGTCCTGAAGGTGCTTGTTCGTACCGGGAACTCGGTCGTCCATCACATTTTCGTAGGTAAGCTCGCCCGTCTCCGGCTTGAGTATCAACAAACGCAGCCCGCCGTCGAGAAACATGGAGCGTCCGGCCACACAGTAAAGCTTGCCGCCCTGGATCAGCGTGCTCCCCGGCAGCGGCCAGACCGACTCCGGCTGACCAAAGGACATGAGCCTGCGCGTGCTTGGGGCGGCCTGGAAT
>CAYZAH010000427.1:0-4481 GCA_964475805.1 uncultured Pirellulales bacterium
AGGGCAAAAATACGGAAGTCAAGAACCATACAGACGAAGCACACTGAGGACAACTTCATGAAGAGAGTATGTGTCACACTATGGCTCGCACTGCTGCTAACCTCTTTCGGCTGCCAAAGCCAGAGAACAGCCACCGCCCCCCTCATCGGAATCACAAGTGTCTACAAGGTCGATGAGAAAGGCATAGCGCGTACACAAGTCAATTTCAACTACGTGCAAGCCGTGGCTGAAAATGGCGGAATTCCCGTGGTCTTGCCCACAATCGACAGTGAACCGATCTTGCAGCGGTACGTCAAAGAACTGGATGGCCTGGTTTTGGTTGGCGGGGACGACATACCGCCATCGGCGTACGGGGAGCAGCCCCACGAAACCGTCGAGCCCCTGCCGCCACAGCGGTACAATTTCGAGCGGAAGCTCATCGCCGAGTGGCTGGCGACCAAGAAGCCTGTGTTAGGCGTCTGTCTGGGAATGCAGTTTACGAACGTCGTCTCCGGAGGCAGCCTCATCCAGGACATTCCTTCCGAAGTCGGCACAAAGATCGACCATCGCAAATACCACCAGGTTCAGATCGAACCGGGCAGCTTTCTATCGCAAATTCTCGGCACTACCAAAGCCCGCGTTTTCTCGTACCATCACCAGGCCGTCCGACGGGTGGGCAAAGGGTTGAAAGTCGTCGCTCACAGCGAGGATGGAGTGATCGAGGCCCTTGAACGGGTCGATGGGGGATTTGGCTTGTTCGTGCAGTGGCACCCGGAGGCCATGGACGACAAGCATCATCGGGACGCTATCTATGGAGCTCTCGTCCGAGCATCCGTGCCCGCCCAATGAATTGTCGGACCGCTCGACGTGCCGGCCAGACGTGACCGGCGGATGTCTCCCGTGACGCCCCGCCTCGTTCAAAATAAGCAAGGTGCTCAGAGGCATATCCTCTGAGCACCTTTGGCTCGTATAGCAGCCGCTCCGACGGGTCTTCTTCCTCGGCCCTTCTAACGGAACGGCAAGGCTACATAGTCTCTACTTCGGCGTTCCGGAAACCTTCAGGTTGTCAACCGCCCACCACCAGTCATTACCGGCGTCGAACAGTCCGAACGTCAGAACGACGCTTGTCGCCCACGAGGGATTCTTCAAATCCACGGTGATGGTCTCGTTAGTCGAGTTGTCGTCCTTGTAGTTCGGACTCGCCGAGTTGGACTCCCAGCGGAGCACCTCGATAGGCTCCTCACCATCAAAGGAAGCCGTAATGTTGCCCGTTTGGTGATAGTTGTCATCGTACTCCGGGCGCCAACTCGAATCGAACGTGAGCTGAACCGAACCAGCCTCTACCCCCGAGATGTCGATCGGCGCCGTACTCATCCAACTATCATAGGCATCGACGGCTACGTTGTATCCGTCCGGATGCGTCGAATCATCCCACTCATCCGGGTCGGCCACGGCGACGGTACCTTGTCCCAACGTAAACTCTGAACGCCTCTGATCGCCGGCAGCGTTGGTCCACCATTCCTTATCAGCGAAGGTCCAGCCCGCCCAATCGGTCACACCATCTACGGCCGGATCACCGATTCCTGGAATGCCGCTTCGGTCCACCGTCCAACCATCCGGGGGCGTGTCTGTCCAAACGTCTTGAGTACCTGGGGATTCCTCTGGACTCGTACCTAAAACCAACTCCTCGAAATCCTCATAGAATAGCAGTGACATTCCTGCCGGAGGCGGGGTAATAGCCAGTCGAATGTCGTCGAAGTACACCGTGCCCGTGCCTTCCTGTGGGTTATTCCTATCGCCGAGCCCAATGGCGATCGTGCTAACGTTGGCAAGGTTTACGCCCTGGTCCGCAAACGTCTGAAGATCAATATTCCACCTCGTCCAGATGGGTATCTGCGATGCACTTGTATCTTCATTATAGACCGGGGCGCTGCCGTTCAGGCTGATATACATCGGCTGGGGAGCATTAGACCGTATGCCCCTGAACGAAAGCGTCAGTGTGGTCACGCCTCTGGTAGTCCAGTCCCGCAAGGCGGTCAACGTCAGCTCCGCCTCTGAATAGGCTACGCCATTCGTGTTGTCATAAGACAGGGGCATGGACTGGGAACCACCGTGGACAACGGTTTGTTCGGCATACGGAGGCAGCAAATAGCCGACCTGCGCACCGTTTTCGTCCACGCCGAATCCGTCGATCCAGGCTTGCCAGATGGCCTGACCGGCGGCATCGTCGTCGGTATAACCCTCAAAGTCCTCCACGAGCAGGAAGTCGCCCGTCGTGAAACTCCAGAGGGGGCCTTTCGTTACGTTCCCCTGGCCATCGACCTCATCCACACGCCAAGTGTATGCCGCGTCCGGCTCAAGTAGCCCGGGATCGAGGCTTTCATCGCCGAGGGCTTTGGTACCTTTGTACTCAGGTGAACTGGCGTCGGCAATGCGAACGGCCTCTGGATCCGTACCGAAGTACACCTCGTGTGAAGCGGTGCTGCCGGCCGGCGTCCAGGTCAAAATCATGTTCATAGCCACGTCGGTGGCGCCATTGCCCGGCTTCGGATCCCCAACTGCACCCAGGGTTGTGAAACACCAAATATCGCCTTTGTACGTGGTTGCGCCGTCGAACTCATCGACGCGCCAGTAGTATACCTTCTCCGATTCGAGCGTGCCGGCGTCATACGCCGGGGTACCTCGTGGAGACCCGCCGGTCGCATTGCTGACTTCGTCGTAGTCGTTACCAATATATACAGTGTGCAACTTGGCGCCGAAACCCGGTGCCCAGCTCAGAGTCACCGCTTCCGGGTTCACCCATCCAGTGCCATCAGCCGGATTAGGCTTCGTAGCGATCCTGGCGGCGACCGAAAAGCTCCAGACCGAGCCCTTGTGGAGTGTCACACCATCGGTCTTCAGCTCGTCTACCCGCCAATAGTACGTCGTACCCGGTACCAACCCATCCGGATAGGGGAATCCCGGAAAACCGACCACGAAGTATGGCGCTGTTGTGGTACCACGGGGCGTTTCGCCCGTCCCTTCGTTTACGCTATCAAAATCCTCGCCGAAATACACGTCAAACGAAGCCACATCCTGACCAGGCTGCCAGGAGAGGTTTACCCACGTCTCCTCGATCACAGCACCGTTAGCTGGGTTCGGAATTGAGACACCCGCCCATCCTTGGCCGGCCATACCCAGTACCACCGCCAATGCGGCCAAACAAATTAACTTCTTACACATAACAATCCTCCTTTCAAAAAGAGATGGGACAATAAATAGATTACGGAGCAATAATCACCTTCTTCTCGATGTTTAATGTTCGTGGCCAAGCCGACTGAGAATCGGCCTCAGCCCACAGAACGTCCAGCAACTCTACTTTTACCAAATTCACCCTTACGCGTCAAGGTAATTTTGTGCATCAACTCCTGTAAATATAATGACAAATGTTAGAGGGTGATGAAGCAATTGTGAATTTCATATTAAGTTCGATCAGCGATGCTGAAGCCCCCCAGAACCTGTGTTTTCGAGCCAAAAAGCCCTTTGTCCGCTACCTGAAATCAACGTCGTAGAGCTTCAGACCCTCCCGAATGGCCTCACGGCAATTCATCTCGATTTGCTCACGCTTCGTGTAGTCTTTCTGACGCCGCTGATCGAGGGAGCACGCCTCAAATTCGGGCATATCGGCGCGCGGGTGGTACTTCAAGGTCCGCCTGCCCGCTTCGATGATCCCCAGCGCTTCGATATAGTTAGGGTCCGTCGGATCCTTGAACCCAGCCAAACAAGGGCTCAGATCCGGGCGGTCGAAACTTACGTGCGGCCCGGTGCTCGTATTGTAAGCGGCCAGCTTCGCAAAAGGCACGCCGGTCAACTCCGTGAGCCGCTTGATCTGCTTGTCGTCAAGCGGACACCTGCCCGTCAGATTAGTCGGATAAGCACAGTCATATCGGGGATAGTACGGTGCGTTGAGATCGATCCACGTCACGATGCGATTGAATTCCTCCGCACTGAGTTCCACGTCGCAATGCCCTTGTCGAAGCACTTCGACAAGCTTGCTTGCATGGGAGCCCCACGAAAAGGGCTGTTGAGTATCCGACGGCCCGGCGCCGATCGCGCCGGTATACTTTTTGCGCCACAACTCATTGTAGGAAGCATTGAACGTAATCGTAAGGTCGCCGGCGAGAACGAGCTTCTTGCCGGCTTCCTTGCCGTAGTCGTGGCACGTGACACAATGTCGGTCAAAGACGGGCTGGACCTCCCTAGCATAGCTAAACAGTCGCGGCTCTCCGCGCCAGCCTTCGAGTTTGCTTGGCGGACGCTTCAGCGCCAGCGGCATCTTCTCACCCGCCTGCCGCGGCGCAGTGCGTCGATCCTCATGGCATCCCATGCAACCGGTGGTTTCCCCGGACTGGACAATCGTCCCGCTCCGCATGGATTGCACCATCATCATATTCTCGTCGAGGAGTTGGAAAAAAATGAATTTGTCGGACGGCACCTCGAAATACGCCGAACCGTCTTCGGCC
>CAYZAH010000428.1:0-4473 GCA_964475805.1 uncultured Pirellulales bacterium
TACATCGACGAGAAGCTGGTCGATTCCATCCGTCAGATCGAAGCCGTGGTGAATCTGGGCGCGGGTTTTGACACCCGGGCATATCGGCTGCCCGCTCTTTCCGGCACGCCTGTTTGGGAGGTCGACCAGGCTGAGAACATTAAATCCAAGCAGACCCGGCTTCGCAAGATATTCGGAGCCGTTCCTTCACACGTCAGGCTTGTCGCAATGGACTTTGACCGCGAGAGTATCGGTGCCGCGTTGGAGTCGAGCGGGTATGCTTCGAGCAAAAGGACCTTTTTCGTGTGGGAAGCTGTGACGCAATATTTGACGGAACGAGGCATCAGGGCAACCTTTGATTTTCTGGCCAAGGTTGCGAGTGGCAGTCGTCTTGTTTTCACTTATGTTCGCAAGGACTTTCTTGACGGCCGGGTGATGTACGGTTGGGAGAAGGGCTATAAGCAATTTGTGAAAAGCGGGCTTTGGCTTTTCGGCATGGAGCCGGAAAGGTGGCCGGACTTTTTGAAAGAGTACGGCTGGCGAGTCATCGAGGACGTGGGGTACGACGAAATGGCCGAGAAATATGTCAAACCTACCGGCCGGGCACTTGCCGCGATGCCGATTGAAAGAATGGTCTACGCGGAAAAAGCGTGAGCAAAAAGGTGGGGACAGGGAAAAGACGCGGAATCTTTTGAGAATCAAATGCGCCTTGTTCAGAGACTGTTTCAGAGACCTCGCCCGAAAAAGTACCTGACACCTTAAATTCTTGACACCTTAAATTCTGGTGAAGCTCCTATTGGATTCTCTATCTGCCAGTGTATTTGGTTATATACACTATAGCCTCGCCGGAGTACAACCGATTCAACGTCAGTGTGCCAATCATCCTTACCGTCACCTGTCCGTTATCCGGCACCGCCTCCAGCAGTTCGGCCTTATCGAACAACGCAATCACCTTGACCCTCGTGGGTGAGCTGTACACGATTTGACGTTTGGCCTTGACTGCGCCGGGATAGAGTGTCGGAAACACGTCGCGTATGTCCTTCTTCTCAATTCCCTCCGGGAGTATGACGCTTATCTGTATGCTGTAGGATTGGTCCGTACGTCGGATGATCTGGGGCAGGACTTTCATGTCCTGGATGGCGATTATGCTTTCACTTACAACGGCGTCAGCCGTCGCTGTGGAGGGCAGGGTCTGCTCACTCTCAACAGTTACCGTGTTAGTGAAGACCGTATCCTTCACGAGGTCTTGGTTGACGTGGCCACTCAACTCCAAACGCACGGCGTCGCCGGGCGCCAATGATGAAAACGACCAGGTATACGTGTGCGCAAGGGGATCATAGTGGCCGGATAGGGTATCCTCTTCCGCCGATACGAAGCTGACCTCCTCCGGAAGGGTATCGAAAACGGAGACGTTCGTTACAGTGAAGTCGTAGTTGTTCTCGAACTTGATTATGTAGGTCACAGGCCCATCCGCGCTGACCGGCGCGGTCTGGTCTTGAGGCGTTCCCAGAACGCGTTTGGTCAGATTGAGCGGTTTCTGATACGTGGTCGCCTCGGCGCCCGTCGTCGAGTCCGGCGTCTCATCGCTGTCGATAGTCACGGTGTTGGTGATGGTCGTACCTGGGGCGACGCCTTTTTCGACCTGCACAATCACATCCAAACATACCATTTCCCCCGGCGCCAAAGACGGGAAGGACCATGTATACGTATGCTCGACGGCGTCGTATTTCCCCTCGGGCGTATCGGCGCCAACATCCACAAACCGCACCTCGTCGGGCAGGTGATCCACCACGGAGACATTCGTTACGGGCAAATCGTTGTCCTCGTTGTCGAAGCAGATCGTATAGGTGATGGGCTCTGCCACATTGACCCACGCCACCTGACCTTCGGCGACGCCGGAAACGCGTTTGGTCACGTTGAGCGGGTTCTGATAGGTAATGGCCTCAACGCTCGCCATCGAGGCCGGTGTCTCGTCGCTGTCCACGATCACGGTGTTGGTAATGGTCGTGCCCGGGTCCACGTCCTCATCGACCTGAACGGTCATATCTAAACATATCGTCTCTCCCGGCGCCAGAGACTGGAACAACCACGTACACGTATGCTCCGTGGGGTCGTATTTTCCCGGCTGTGTATCCGCGCCGAAACCCACTAACTGTACCTCTTCGGGCAGATGATCCACTACGGAGACGTTCGTCACGGGGAAATCGTTGTCCTTATTGTCGAAGCAGATTCTGTAGGCTATGGGTTCCGCCGCGTCCACCCACGGGATCTTGCCCTCGGGGACGCCGGGTATGCGCTTGGTCAGATTCAGCGGGTTCTGATATGTGGTTGCGTCGGCGCTCTCCGTCGAGTCCGGCGTCTCATTGCTGTCCACCGTCACGGTGTTGGTGATGGTCGTGCCCGCCTCCACGTCTTTGTCGATCCGCACAGTCACTTCCAGACATACTGTCTCTCCCGGGTCCAGAGAAGCGAACAGCCAGGTATACGTATGATTCTTGGCGTCATAGTTCCCCACAGGTGTATCGGTGCCGACACCCACAAACTGCACCTCGTCCGGAAGGTGGTCCACCACGGACACATTCGTCACGGGAAGGGCGTTGTCCTTATTGCCGAAGCAGATCGTATAGGTGACAGGCTCTGTCACGTCGACCCACGCGACCTGACCTTCAGCGACGCCGGAGACGCGCTTGGTCACGTTGAGCGGGTTTTGATAAGTGATGGCCTCAACACTCGCTGTCGAGGCCGGCGTCTCACTGCTATCGACAGTTACAGAGTTGGTGATGGTCGTGCCGGGGTCTACGTCCGTGTTAACCTGCACGTTCACATCCAAGCATATCGTTTCCCCCGTTGCCAGAGACGGGAAGGACCACGTGTACGTATGCTCCGCGGCGTCGTACTTCCCCGCTGGAGTATCGGCGCCAAGACTCACAAACCGCACCTCGTCCGGCAGATGATCCACCACGGAAACGTTCGTCACGGGGAAATCATTGCTTGTGTTGTCGAAACAGATTGTATAGGTGACAGGCTCTCCCGCATCAACCCACGCGACCTTCCCTTCGGGAACTCCGGATATCCGCTTGGTCAGATTCAGGCTGTGACTTTCTGCGAGGACATTCAGAGTTCGTGTCATTGGCGCCGTCTGGTCACTGCTGGCCGTCACGGTATTTGTGATGATCGTGCCGGTCTCCACGTTCCTGTTCACCTCTACGGTCAGTTCCAGATCGGTTGAGGTTCCCGGTGGAAACGACGGATACAGCCATTCGTAAGTGTGCGTCTCGGGATCATAGTGTCCGCTGACTCCGTCGTCATCGGCCGTGATGAAGGTGACCTCCTCCGGAAGCCTGTCAGTGACCGCTAAACTCGTTACGATGAAATCGGTGGTGTTGTCGAAGTGTATGCCATACGTGATCGGAACACCCACACCTACGGTTGGGGTATCATCGATATCCGTAGTCGCGTTGGCCCCTCTGATTAGTGTCTTTCTGAGATTAAGTGGATTGTAGCCAATGTCTCTGCCCGGAACGACGAGACCGGTTGGATCACCGTTCATCGGAATGATACCAATTCGGTTAAGTCTTGTGTCATAAACAATGAGATGGTCCCCGCCGGGGGCATTATTCATACCGGTGGTTAGGTATATATACCCGGTGGCTGGATCTACGCCAAGACCCATCACTCCGGCATCAGGTTCCACCTGTACCTCTCTCACGGTACCTGTTGCCAGATCGTACTGGGTAAGGTATTGATTCCCTGCAAAGCCTCCGCCGGTATAAAGGAAACCTCTTACGACACCCACGGCAACGCTAATCGCGACACGGTCCAGCGTGATGGTGTCCACCAGCGCCCAATCCGAGGTGCTGTAAACAGTAACCTCGTTTGTGCCGTTTGCCACGTAGAGAAGATCTTTAATTTCATCTAAGGCGATCCCATAAGCGGTAGCTCCCCTGAGCGTGAACGGGGAACCTGGCACCTGAGTCAGTCTCTTGGCCTCTGGCTCCCAATTATACACGTACAATGTGCTGGTACGGCGGTCGACGCAATACAACAGCCCTTTCTCGTGGTCATACACGATTCCGGCCAAGTTCTGGGCGCCTGGCGCAAGCACACTTCCTTCGCCTTGCATTGTTATTGGATTCACCAATACAATCTCTTCATAGCCTTCGTAAGTAATGAACAAGTACCCCGCATCCGTATCGATCGTTATCCCCACGGCGCCGAGCACATTGTTGTCTATGAGATGTTCAGCTTGAAAGGTCACCGTGCCATCAGCTTCGATGTTATATGCATGTATCGGAGCTGCCCCGGCTCCAACTCTGCCTTTGTCAGCAATGACATATAGTGACTTTGCCATTGCATTCGTTGGGATAATCGTTAGTGCTACGATGGTAGCCAGAATTACTAAGGATGTGTTAACCTGCAACGCACTCTTCCTGTTTCCGCTTCCCATGATGGAGTGCCCTCAAGACGAACAGTTTTTGTTTTGAATATTCGTTT
>CAYZAH010000429.1:0-2042 GCA_964475805.1 uncultured Pirellulales bacterium
CCGCACAGCCATTGCCGGGCGTGCTCGACCTTGTCGAGTCTCGGGGGCACCCGAAGATAGTACAGCTGCGCCGTAGACGGGCACTTCAGTACGGCAATGGCGATCTGCTCGCCCAGCCTGTTCCGCATCCGCATCTTCTCGAGCAACTCCTCGTCGCAGGCGAAGATACTTTTAACGTCCGCCTTCACCAACCGGTTGTCGCCGTCCACGTCGCAGACCGCAAAGGGCAGCTTCTCGAGCAGCCGTTCCGTGCCTATCTTCTTCATCAGCACAGCCCTGAGCTGCACGTTGTCGGTTTTGAGGACTTCTCTTGGATCCATCTCGTCCGGATTTGCGGAATAGACCGTCTTGCTTACGGCCACGCCCATCATGTAGTAGTATGTCCCTTTGCCGTGCCGCCAGATGCCGGCCCGCTGGCGATTGGCTACCTTGCCATAGCCGTACTCGTTTCCTCGAGGATCGAACAACCTCATCTCGTAGTCCGGCTGGTTGCTCCAGGTGTGACCCTCGCTGGCGATGTTGAAGAGAGTCGAATGGATCTTCTCCAAAAGACCCTCCGTCCGCCTCCAGGGGGGTCTGACTTTGGCTGTTATCTCCAGCCACAGGCTGCCATCCGGCCGATAGACCCGGAATTTCTTCCTGTACGGGGTCCAGGTGTAGGCGATCTGCCCGTTCTCGTAGATGAACTGTTCGTGCGTGAACCTCGACCGCCGGCTCGACTGGCGGAGCGTGCCTTTGTGCCCGCTCAGTCGCACGCCGCGCACCTCGTGGAACACACCTTCGAAGGGAAGCTTCCAGTAGTCCTCGTACCGGCTGACGGTCCGTATCGCGACCGACTTGACGGTTTCGGTTTCGATTCTTTCCCGGGTGGTCACGACCCTTTCGCCCGGATTGTCGGGTGAGAACTCAATGTCCTCGGCCTCGGTAACTCGTCCGTCTCTGATGGTCAGCGTGCTTTCCCCCTGGTGGCCGTCTCGGAGGATTCGAACGGTCCCATTCCGGAGATCGAAGCGGCGGTTCATGGACCAGCCGCCTCTCATCGTTATAAGCTGCATGGTTTGGTCTCCTTTCTGATAAATAGGCTCTGGCTCCGCAATCCCATCAGTCCACGACCCTTCGGGTCATGGTCTCATCGTACTCCCGCTGTGCGTAGACAACGTACCGGCCTTCCGGGATCGCCAGGCTGTTGTGCTCGGGATGCTTCAGGGTCACCGCCTTGGCGATCTTCAGGAGGATCACCGGCCCGGCTATCGATCCGACGCCCAAACCGCTCAAAAAGCTCCTTCGGGTCATATAGGCCGTGGCGGCTGCGCCACGCGCCGAAGCGCTTTCATTCAACGTCACCGCATCCACCCGGCCGCCGGCCAGCTCGTGTTTGTGGCCGGTGACTTCACCTTCGGCGATCACTCTCGGATCGTCCATCTTTTGGCCCGCCTGCTTGAACAAGGCGTGCCACTGGCCATCGAGGTGCTCCGGCACCGGTATCAATATCATCTCTCCGTGTCTGTACGCTTTCATAATGGGCTCCTTTCAAAAGTTGAAACGTGCGCATAAAAACGGCCTCCCGCACAGTGCAAAGAGGCTTGCCCGCCATGCAGTTTGGCGGGCCCCTTCCATTCATCTGATCTGACACACTCTCTTTATGCCTCCATAGGCATCACCTCGCTTTCTTACTTACAATGGTCATGTGGGTTGATCCGGGTCGGCGGCCCGAAGCGCCTGCAGCACCGCTTCCACGTCCGCCTTAGCCTGCTCCAGAACGCGGATAGCTCCCGCCAGAGTGCTCTCGCCGCCCTCGACGATCTCAATGACCATGAAGGTAAACAAGCCGTCCCCGATGCTCTCTTTAGTGACTCGAGTCAGCAGGCTTTCAAGGCTGCGGCAGTCACGGTCCGGCTCGATCGCCAGCAGGTCGGCGTGCGGATAGGCGTCGTAGACGATCCGGGCGATATTGGGCTTTCCCTTCGTGTGGCTCATGATCTTGCTCCTTACAAGCTTTGTGTGGGTTTGCGGTTACAGCCAGGCGGGAACGTCTCTGCCCA
>CAYZAH010000429.1:2142-4470 GCA_964475805.1 uncultured Pirellulales bacterium
GCCGCCGGCGTTCCGCACCGCCACCTTCAGTTGAAACCGGCAGTGGCTCGCCTGGAAGGTGCAGCGCCCCAAATCCATCGCCACGCCCAGTTCCTTAGCCAGCGGCTCAATCGCGGCTTGCAGACGCTTTCGGATGTACTGCACGATGGGTTTGTCCAGTTGTTTTATCGTTGTTTCCATAGGTTGGTCCTTTCAAAAAGGTGTTATCTTGCTGATTCTTTGTCCGTCGTTGCTCAGCACGGATTCAATCGCTCAGGCCCCGGATATCCTGTTGGACAATATCGACGTTGAGCTGCTTGCCGTGCTCTTCGATCCACTCGGCCAGGGCCCCCATGTTCTTGCGCCCGTCATAGTCATGGTATTCCCGCAGATACGTGAACAACCCCTTTGTCGCAGCCCTCTTGGCGCCGTAGGCGCGGACATGAACGACCGCACTTCTGTCGGTGACAATCACCACCCAGTCTTCCTTAAGCCGGCGAACGGATATCTCATCGCACAGATTGATCTTCTCACACAGGCGGTTCACGTCATTGAAGCCGAGCGGTTTGAGCGAGCCGCCGTCGCTGGCGATCTCTTTGATCACGGCGTCGGGGATCTCGCTACGATTTTGAAGGTTCTCGTCCTGGTGGAACCGCAGGGCGGCCAAGATGGTCGCCAGCTCGCGCCGGTCGACGACGAACGTACATAGTTTCTTCTTGCGTAACATAATGTTCTCCTTTCATTAGAGTTGCGTTCTGGCTCAAAATGAACGCTTGGTTTGATTTGAAAAACGGGTACTCGATGGTGGCCGAGCTACTTGCTGTCGACGACTTCGTAGCCGGTGATCTCGGTATCCACGATATCCGCGGCCGTGGTCGTATCCCTGACTTCGTAGTCCAGCTCGTTCACCACATGCGAGACTTCAACACCCTCATCCACACACATCACAAGACGCATCTCGAGTTCAATGGTGACTTTCCGCATAGTGGTCTCCTCAAAAAAGGGGCATCTGCCCGATCTCGAACAGATGCCCTGTTGACATTTGCCGCGCCGTGTCCGGTGGGCCAGCTATTCGCCGTTCGTACCGTCGTCCGAAGCGTCCTGAGACGGTCCCCGGCGTCCAATCACGTCTTTGAGGATTTGGATCTCCTCGGCAAATTGGCGCGACTGCTCACCTCCGACGTCGAGGCCTTCCAGGACCTGTTCGATGGCCTCGTACGCACTGGTGAGCATGGTGGCCTGGACGATCTCATTGGGTGTTTGAGATCTTAGCGTCATGCTGTATGGCTGATACTCATAGTCCGGGGGCTTAATCGCATTGCCCTGCATATCTTCGTAGTCGCACTGATCGCCGGCGATGAACTCCTGACGGGTGCAGACAAACCGGCCCACGGTGTTCTTCCTGAAGGTCTGAGTAACGAAACCGACCGTGATCTTTGTGAAGCTGCCGATGGCCGGCTCCTCTGAGGGTTCGGTTGTGCCCTCGCGGTCAGCTTTCAAGAGGGCGGCCGCCTGGTCTTTGATCGCCTGCCATTGGCGCTGCTTGTCGATCGGCAAGTGCAAAGCATACTGATTCCCGAACTTGAGTAGGAACGTATAGGCCGGCTTGTCGCCTTCCTTTTTGGACATCAGGCAGGCATCCAGACACCGGCCTTGCCACAAGCCGCCCGCCATAGGACCGGTGAAAATCCGCTTGCCCTCGTCGGCGAGGTGTTGAGCGGCCGCTTCATAGTTGACCGAGCCTTCATCCTCATCCGAATCGTCATCGTCTTCGGACAGGTCGATTTCCGTGCTGTTGCCCTTGAAATCGATGACCTGCAGCACCGGCCGCAGGGATTCCCGGTCGGTCATGATGCGGTGCGTATACTCGGCTGCCTCGCGGACCGTGGCGGCGTTCACGTCGATCATGTAGACCACGCGGAACAGCGGCTCATCGCCCCAATCCTCGGGCGGAGGGTCGATCTTCAGACCTTCACACAGCATCGTGCCGTGCTGAACGCCCCAGGTATAGGGTTCTCCGCACGTCGCGCACAGCGCCCTCACCTGGTCGGAGGGCTTTTCCACGGATACAGGCACCTCTTTGACCGCCTTGTTCTGACATAATGGGTTTTGACAATGCTCTTCCATAAGTCACCTCCATAATCTTTGAGTTGATGTTGAAAGGTTGGACTATTCGCTTGGCTCGTTGTCCCGGAACAGCTCCGGGGCAATTTCCTCCAAGGTCTTGGGCCGCCAATGCAGATCCCGTTCGATGGGCAGACCCATGGGACCGCGGACATCTTCAAGCTCCGACAGACTCACGTATCCGAGTTCTTTCTCCTGACCCTCCACCAGACCAAAAAAGTGGAA
>CAYZAH010000430.1:0-4470 GCA_964475805.1 uncultured Pirellulales bacterium
AACGCATATTCAATCGCTCCATCCAGACGCCAGGCGCCTTCAGCATTAGCTAAAGCTATCCGGCTCGCGGTGGGATTGTACAGCTCGATGTACTCATCATCCGTTTCGGTTGCGGGATGGTACATGATCTCGTCGATCACCACGTGCAAGAGGGGATCGTCGTTTGCCACATCACGCGATGGGGTCATTGCAAGCCAATACTCGCCGCCATCGGGGTAGCGGCCCAGAGATGCGTTTTCCTGCTGGGCCTTAAAGCTCACGCAGTCGACGATACGGTCCTCGAGCGTGCCGGGCAGGTACGAGAGAATGACCTGTTCTCCCGATTTGCTCAGACCGAATCCGGCGCCGGCGGGATTGTGGAAGCCCGTCATCTCGTCGAAGCTAATGGTGCCGTGCCCGGCTACGTCAACGGCCGGAATGGCCCATTTCTTGAGGTCCGTCAGGTCATCGCTGAGATACCAGTCGCGCAGATTGATCCTGTCCGCCGTCGTGTTGTAAAGCTCGATCCAGTCGTTGGAAGTGTATTGCGGATACTCCGGGTCCGTATATTCCGTATTTGCGGCGAGCTCGTTAAGCACAACCGTCGTCGCAGGCTCAGGGTCGTCCGTGCCGGGCGAGCCACCGATGTACGCACTGGCCCGCCAGTTGCCTCCATAGTTCAGAGAGCCGTTCGGTTCATCCGGCAACGCCGAGAGCAGTGGGACCAGTGAATGGCCGCCGCCATCAGCCGCCTGTGGCCAGCCCCGACCGTCATTGTAAGTAAATTCAGTCACGGTCCCGTTCCAGAAATCGACGAGACTGACGCTTTCACCGTCGTTGGACAGCCTGCCGGTATATTCCCCGGCGATCTTCGAGGACAATCCCGCGCCGTAGCGCGACAGGAAAGCCGCCTCGTTCCCAACAACCAGAACAAAGTCCTCTGGCGCCAGGCTCGCTACCCGGCTATCGACGAAATCGAACGTGATGCCGTCCGTGAAGACCAGGGAGGTTAGGTCGATAGCTTCGTCCCCAGTGTTTTTCAACTCGATGAACTCGAACTCGTCGCTGTCCGTGGGATCGCCCGACGGGTCGGCGGGATTGTACATGATTTCTGTGACGCGCAAGTTGCTCAGGATATGCGACGCGATCGGCTCGCCCGCTACAAATTGGATCGGCACCGACCAGTGACTCCACCGATTGGTATTGTCCCTCATCCGGCAGCGAACCCGGTACGTGTGGCCGGCCTTGACCCGGCTGGCGGGAATCTGCACCTCGCGGGCGAAGTCGGCCAACTCCCCGCTTTGCCAGACGGGATCGATCTCATACTTGCCTTCCGTGACGCGATGGTTCACGGGAACGTCGCCCGGATCACCAAGCTGAGCGGTCAAGCTCACGTCGACGAAGCAATCGGAGCTGGAGGTCCGTGACATGTTCTGGACCTGGATGGCGATGACGTTCTCGCCTTCGACCAGGCACGTCGGGTCCGGCAGCGTGAAGGTGAACCACGTCTTCTCTGAGGACTGGTTGCCGTTGGCGAGGCCATCGTACGGAACGTTCGCCGACGGCATGTTCTGCGACAGGACGAACGTTCCATTGATCCACACGTTGAATCCGTCGTCGTACATCGCTTCCAGCCGCAGAGTGCTTATCCGTGAGACGTCCTCCACTGTGAACTTCTTGCGGACATAGAAAGACGAGTATTGGTACTGCATTCCCGTCAACGTCGTGCCGAGAAATGAGGTTGGCTCGCCCCAGCCGATAGGCGCCGGTCCCTGGGGCCAGAGTATGTCGTCGAAGTCAAATGCCCGCCATGCGGTGACGTCGCGGGGCGAGGGTTCTTGTGTGCCCTTGAAGTATTTCCATTCCGAGCCGTCGGGTATCAGGACAAGGTCGTCGTCCGGCGAAACGACTTGTGCACTCGGGCTGACCTCGGCGATGCGCCACTCCATCCCCGCAAACGTGCTGCTTCCCTGCGGATCGCTGAATGAACTGGTCTCGAACGTTAGCGCGTTGATCGGAAACGTAGAAGGGCACGTGGCCGTGACAACGGGAGTCCGTGGGATGAGCGGATCGTCGTAGTAGGTATCGAACTCTCGGTTGCTCGATACGACGTAGTCCTTCATGATCTGAACCATGCCGGGAAAGTCTTTGGTGGAAGCTATCTGATAAAAGCGTCCCTGGCCCGCTTTGCTGGAACCGTGGGCCGGCCGGTAGCCTGCGCTCACGGCCGCGTCCGACATGACCCAGTGGTAATCCCACATCGCGCGGTCCGCGTCGACAATGGAGGGTCCCCCGGCCGGATCGTCAATGACGGCTGCGAACTGGTCTATGAGCTGGTCCATCTGGTCCGCATTGTAGAACAGGTCGTTGAACTCGCGGAGCCGGTTTTGCTGTTCGATCATGAGGCCCGCCCGCTGCGTGATCCTGCCCTCCTTGCGGAAGGGGTCCTCGCCGTCGCCGTACATGTTGTTGGCCCACGTCAGATCGAGGTCCCAGGGTAGTTGCGACCAGAGTTGCGTCTCAGGGTCGAAGTAGAAGTAGTAGTTCTTTCCGTAGCCCACGTCCCCGTGGTGAGCGCCCTCGACCACGCAGCGGTACGAGAAGTAACTGTCCAGGTCCACGTTGTCCCGCCACCAGTGCTCGGTGGGATCAGGGTCGTAGTAGTATCCTTGCTTGAAAGCCGCCAGGTCGGAGCCATTGGTCGGTCCCGTCAGGCTCTGGTTTGCGATTTGTCCCTGGTGACCTTCTATCTTGTACATGTTCCCATCGGGCAGACCGTGCTCCTGGAGGAATCGCCCGTCCAATTGCTCGATGGCAAGGTAAAGCCCCCAGAAATCACCGTCGTACTGTGTTCCGCTGTTAGTCAGTGGCGAGTGGGCGGCGTTGAGAAGGCCGTCTTCGTAGCGCTCGTCGATGATTCTAAATTCAAGCCAATGCGTCTTCGAGGCGGGCGTGCCCATCATATTGAACATCTTGAAGGTCACCGCCTCGAACATTCCCTGCTCGCCACGATGCTGATAATCGCCTTGTTGAATACAGGCGGAGAAGTTGAGCTTATCCCAGGTGGTGTCGTACTTCCGGCCGTAATCATCGCGGGCCTGAAAATAGTGGCCTCGATTGAAGTCGAACTTCCACATGTTCTTGCCCATCGAATATCGCCAGGTCCCGCCGCGGGCGCGGTAGCGAATATGATCGTAGACCTCGCCGTCATAGATCAGCGTGCCGTACCACTTGTAGTCGGCGCCGCTGTATCGTTCCAGCCAGGTGGCCGCCTCGACGTCCGACTTCTTGCTGATGAGGTGATACACGGGCACGCTGCGCATCACGTCGGTACCGTACCGGACGACTGGCGTGACGCCGGGCTCAATCGCTCCAGACCAGGCGGGCACACCGTCGTAGACGAAATAGGCGAAATTGGGTTGCGGATCATCCGCATACGGCACGAGAAGGCCCCACCCGGTGCCGTCCACCGCCGTGATGCGGTATCGAATTAACCGCCGGTGAACCTGCGTGGAAGCCGGAAGCTGAACGCTGTAAACGTCGTCGCCCGCAACGGCGTCGCCGTCGATGCCGTCATCGTTCATCGCGACGTCAGTCCAGCGCTGATGGTATCGCGGATCGTTGATGCTGATATAGCTGCCAGGCTCGACAACCTGGTAACGCAGCGTCACGCTCTCCACGCCGTCGGCGTCAGTGACTTTAGCCGTGATGGTAACCGGCTCGCCAGACTTCGGCTGTTTAGGTGAATGCGCGACCTGGCGGATAAGCGGAGCGGGATTGTCCTGATAGACCGATTCATTTGCCGTCGTGGGTGTCGGATAGGCTGAGCGCCAGCTTCCACCAAGATCATTATCCAGAAACGGATTGATCAGTTGAATAGAACGGCCTGTCCCGGGCTGATTCTCGGGCGAGGGATCACCGACGGTCGGCCAAGGAAATCCGAGCTTGTAGTCGACTCGATCGACGACGTCTCCGTCGCCATTGCGTAGCTCGATCCTCTCTCCGTCATTGGCGAGTCTGCCCTCGAACGGACCGAACACTAACTGCGCGGGGATACCGGTCCTGTACGTGCCCCACTTGGCGTCGATTTGCTCCGGGCTGTAAACCGCGATCACATAGCCACCTGCCGGCAATGTTGCTCCGGCCGGGAATTCGTAGGTGACGCCGCTGCTGAAATACCAGCCGGAAAGATCCACGCCGGTTGCGTCGGTATTGTACAGTTCGATAAACTCGACCGCCTCAGTTTTGACGTCAGGATCGTAGTGAATCTCGTTGATAACAACGTTAGCCGCGCACATGCAGGAGCATAGGAGGATTATTGCGAATGAGAACAGGCCACCCGCACTTGTGAATTGCTTCTTTTGATTTGTGTACATTCGCATAGTCAATAGTTGCTCGTCATTCGTCAATCTCCGCCTTTACCGCCCGGGGGAAGGCGCGGCGCCGGTCCAGTTATCGGGGTCGTTTCCGTAATCGGTAAGGACTTTTCGC
>CAYZAH010000431.1:0-4464 GCA_964475805.1 uncultured Pirellulales bacterium
GCCAACAGCAGTGCGATGATGGCGATGACAACCAGAAGCTCTATCAATGTGAAACCACGTTTCTCACGCATGTCACTTCCCCGCGCCGTGGACGCCCGGCAGCAGGCCGACCCGTTTCTTTCGCCGCGAACCAACGAGCTATATACGCATGCCTGCGTACAATGATTATAGCACATTCGGCAGTGCCCATGCAAGCTATCGGGCCAATGCTTGCAAAACTTGCATCCATGGTGTATAATTTCGACAGTTTCAATCAATGGGTCGAAGAGTAAGGAGCGATATTATGAACCGCCGGACTCACCAATCCTCTACGTGCCAACCCCCCGTATCACACCCACGACGGAGCGAATTCTTCGGACGTGTTATCTTCGAGAGCGTTATTCTATTCATTTTGCTATTCGCTGTCTCGGCCTCCGCCCAAGATGCGAACGGACTGATCGAGCAGTCCGGGATCAAAGGCGGATTGATCGTGCACCTGGGATGCGCGGATGGCGAGCGGATAGCCCGGCTGCACGCCGGGGATCAGTACTTCGTGCATGGTCTCGACACCGACCCGGCCAAAGTTGCCGCCGCCCGAGAGTATATTCTCAAGCAGGAGACATATGGTCCCGTGAGCATCGATCGGTGGGACGGTCGAAATCTTCCTTACGCGGATAATCTCGTCAACCTTATTATCGCCGAGAAGCCCGAGAGAGTATCCGAAGCCGAAATGCTTCGGGCTTTGGCTCCGAATGGCGTTGTGCTCGTTCGCAAGCAAGGCCAATGGGAAAAGATAGTCAAACCCTGGCCGTCAGACATCGATGAGTGGACACATTACTTTCACGGTCCGGACGGCAACCCGGTCGCGCAGGACTCAAAGGTCGGCCCGCCCGAAAGGCTCCAGTGGATCGGCAGCCCGCGCTGGTCGCGTCACCACGACCACATGGCCAGTATGACGGCTCTCGTCTCGGCGTCGGGGCGGCTTTTCTATATCTTCGATGAAGGGCCGACCGCCTCGATTCAATTGCCGTCCCGGTGGCGGCTGATCGCACGCGACGCGTTCAACGGTATCATTCTATGGAAGCGTGAGATCGACAAGTGGAACACGCAACAGTATCCTCTCAAGAGCGGCCCGGCCCATCTGCTCCGCCGGCTCGTGGCGGTCGGAGATCGCGTGTACGTGACCCTCGGCATCGACGCGCCGGCGACCGCACTGGACGCCGCGACCGGCAAGACGCTGCTGACGTACGAAGGCAGTCAATTCACGCGGGAGATCGTAGTTTCCGATGGTGTCGCTTTTTTCGTGGCCGACACGTCCCGCTCCACGCTGCCCGACTGGCGCCGCACGGATACGTACGTCTGGGCCAACACGAACCGTGCGAATCCGAATTGGGGCTGGAACGGCAAGACGCGCAGGATTCTCGCCTACGACACCGGCTCGGGCGAAAGTCTATGGCAGATCGAGACGCCCGTTGCCCCGTGCTCCCTCGCAGCCGGTGCGAAACGGGTCGTCTTTCACGACGGGCAAAAGCTCGTCTGTTTAGATCGGCGGAACGGCAGCAAACTCTGGGAAGCCGAGCCGGAGCCGACCGCCTTACCCGTGCGAACGAGCACCGGGCCGAGAGTCCTGATCTACAAGGACGTCGTGCTCCTCGGGGCCAATGACGGCAAGATGTCCGGCTGGTCGCTCGAAGACGGCAAGAAACTCTGGCAACAGAAGAAACGTCCCAGCGGCCACAATTCGCTTCAGGACCTTTTCGTGGTTCAGGGGCTGGCCTGGACCGGCGCGATAGCCACCGCCGTCGCCGACGGCAGCTTCGCGGGATATGACCCGTTCACCGGCAACTTGGTGAAGGAGTTTCCGGCGGACGTGAAGATACACTGGTTCCACCACCGGTGCTACCCGTCCAAAGCCGCGGGCGAATATTTGATGACCGCCCGCGACGGTACCGAGTACGTCAATCTGACGACGGAGCACTGGAAGCCCCACCACTGGGTACGTGGCGGCTGCATTTATGGCGTGATGCCGTGCAACGGAATGACCTACGCCCCTATGGACTCGTGCGGCTGCCAGTTGGAAGCCAAACTCTCGGGTTTCAAGGCCCTCGCTCACGGAGGCATCCCGCAACCGACGCAAGCGGATATCTCCGGCGAGGCTCGCTTGGAGAAGGGACCCGCCTACGGGAGAGTCGACGGTCCATCCGTCGGTTCGGCCGACTGGCCCACCTATCGGCATGACGAGAGTCGGAGCGGGTTCTCTTCAACCGTGGTGTCCGCCGACTTGAAGCAGGCTTGGAGTAACAAGTTAGGCGGTCGCCTCAGCGCACCGACGATTGCCGCCGGCAAGCTGTTCATCGCCTCGGTCGATACACAGACGTTGCACGCCCTGGACGCGAAGACCGGAGACCTGCTCTGGTCGTACACTGTCGGCGGACGCATTGACTCGCCACCGACGTACTACAAGGGCCTTGCTCTTTTCGGTTCCGCCGATGGATACGTCTACGCTGTGCGTGCGAGCGATGGGGTACTCGCTTGGCGTTTTCGCGGCGCGCCGGTAGACCGTCGGATGATGGCCTGGGAGCAGCTCGAATCGGCCTGGCCCGTTCATGGAAGCGTGCTGGTCCATGATGGCGTGCTCTATTGCACGGCCGGACGAAACATGTACATCGAGGGCGGCTTGCGGCTGCTTCGCCTCGATCCGACCACCGGCAGACTAATCGGCGAGACTGTGATGAATGATAAAGACCCCGAGACGGGAGAAGACATGCACCTGGCGTATCTGAAAAAGACCCAGGGCAACAATATGCCGGTGGCGCATTCCGATATCCTCTCATGTGACGGCCGGCACATCTGGATGCGCTCGCAGAAGATAACGTTCGACGGCAAACGATTGGAGATCGGCCTGGAGCCTGTCACGCAACAGCCGCCCGAAGACTTCCACATCTTCTGTCAGAACGGTTTCCTGGACGACTCCTACTTCTTCCGCTCCTACTGGACGTACGGTCGTCGCGTTAACGGCGGCTATGGCGGATGGCCTAAGGCTGGCTGCCTGGTGCCTTCGGGTCGGATTCTCTGTGTCGATGGACAGCGCGTGTACGGCTTCGGGCGCAAGCTCGAGTATATGACCAACGCGTCGGTTCTGGAGTATCAGCTTTTCGCCGCCGACAAGGCCGTCACTCAGCAAGCGATTGCCCGGCTTGGCAAAGCCGAGCGTGCGATCAACTCACGCTCGAAGTTTCGCAACGCCAGCATGTCCGATTGGCGGCTGCGCTCCTTCTTTCCCGTCGAAGATCTGACGGCCGCGAGTTTCCAATGGAGACTGGATCAGCCGTCAATGGTGGCCCGCGCGATGACAGCGGCGGGGGAAACGCTGTTCGTTGCCGGACTGCCTGACCTTGTCGATGAGCGAGAGGCTTTTCACAATCCGGATGATCCACAGGTACAGGCCAAACTAAGTCACCAGGTGGAGGCATACGAAGGGCGGGCCGGCGGACAGCTCTGGGTAATGGACAAGATCGAGGGCAGTGTGGTTCGTCGTTTCGCTCTGGACACCATTCCCGTGTTCGACGGAATGGCCGCCGCGAATGAGAGTCTCTACGTAGCGACGGTCGATGGGCGTGTTATGTGCCTGGCAGGCAGCGGACAGATTCCTCTGAGAAAGATCGATGACAAACAGCCCGTTTGTGTCGCCTGGGATAAACCCGAAGACCCCACCTATCTGCTTCCGGTCGGCAAGCAGGCAAAGCGACGCCGCTAACGATTTCCATCGTCCGGGCGCCGTGTCCGGTATCGAGATTCTGATGGCTTATCTTCCGCGTCCGCTGGGTTTGTCACCTGTGTACCATCTTACCAGCACGTCGTCTCCCGTCGTCTCTTCGAGGGGTGTGACGTGCCCATCCAGCCACAGGATATTCGCTCTGCCTCCGGTCCGGTCGTCGTCGGAATATCTGATGTTGTGTCTGAAAATCTGGCGGTAGGTGAAATGCCGGCTGCCCCCCGGTCGATATTGTGTCAGGTTCATGGCGCCGGGGGTGTCGTTATTATGAAAGCAATCGCTGGTGCCTCCGTCGGGTCTAGGCTCGGCGTGGTCGCTGCAATAAATGAATTCGGAGAGGCGGTAAATATCATTCGTATTCCGCCCTCTGGCTTTCTCATGATGATTCAGACCGAACGCCGCATGCTGGATAGCGTCGGCGGGATCCTCAACGTCGTAGATCAGTCCCTCGGGAACACGCCGCAGGCTTGGGCAGCCGAAGACCGACGTCTCTTTGAGGTAGTCTTTGTAGTAGATGCCCCAGTACGTTCCACTGCTGCCCGGCTGGCGCCACCGGCCCTGGGCGTCGTACCACAGGAACTGGTTGGAACTGCCCGTATTGGGTATCTTGCGGTCGAAATCATCCAGGTACATCGCCACCGCCAGCCCCACGTTTTTCAAGTTCGACCGGCACACACTCTCGAGTGCGATCTCTTTGATCTTGCGCATAG
>CAYZAH010000432.1:0-3103 GCA_964475805.1 uncultured Pirellulales bacterium
GATCGTCTCACGAGAGATTGCCACGGCCCTGCGGGCCTCGCAATGACAATAGGACCTCCGGCCCTTGACGCCTTCGTGTCTTTGTGGCCAATTTGAAAAAACAAACCCAATTTCTATCTTACCGCCGAGATCGCGGAGAAAGATAACGTGTTCACAAAACAAACCCAATCTTAATTACCTCGGCGGTCTCTGCGATCTCAGCGGTTAATGAAAAAACGAACCCAATTTCAAGTAGAGGAGACTCCCATGCGAAACCGTTCAGGGTAAATCTGCAAAACAAAGCCAATCCGCCACAACGATTGGCGGACAAGTTCGTCGGCGACCCTGAGATTGCCACGGCCCTGCGGGCCTCGCAATGACAATAGGACTTCCGGTCCCTGGCGCCTTCGTGTCTTTGTGGCTAATTCGCAAAACGAAGCCAATTTGTGTTCTACCGCGGAGAACGCCGAGATCGCGGAGAAAGGCGACGTGTTCAAAACAAAGCCAATCTTGATCGTCTCGGCGGTCTCTGCGATCTCGGCGGTTAATGGAAAACAAAGCCAATTTACCCCGAAAGGGGTAGACCGGCACCGATACTGGCGCCGCCAGGCAGGGTGCGGGTTAGAACTTCTCGATGTAGTCGAGGAAAATTTTGGCGGTTTTGTCGAGGTTTTCGATGTCGCCGCCTCCGGCCAGGGGCGCGCACATCTCGTAGCCGACGTAGCCCTGGTAGGCTATGTCTCTCAAGGCGTTGAAGAAGGCCTCGTAGTCGATGATGCCCCGGTCTATCGGCACGGCCCGGATCAGCGTTTGCTCCGGCGTGAAGTTGATCTGAGCGTCCTCGTAGCGGTACCGCGGCAGCCGGACGTATTGGGCGGCGGTCGTGTGGACGATGAAAGGCTTCATCTTCAGAACAGCGGCTGCAATTTGCCCGGCGCTGAGGCCCTGCAAAGTCGGCGTCCAGGCATCGAAAGCCAGCTTGACGTTGGGTAGGTCGATCTCGTTCAGCAGCCAGAGCATCGTGTCGTGGTGCGAGGCGATGTCGTGATGGTTCTGCACGGCGAGGGTTACGCCGTACTTAGCCGCCTGGCGGCCGGCCAGTTTCAAGCCCTCGACTACGAGGGCGTATTGGTTGTCAAACGGGATGCCGGGACGCTCGTAGCCCGTAAATACGCGGACCATGTCGGTCCCCAGGTCCCGCGCGAACTCGGCCAGCGCGCCGACGTACGACGCCTGAATCTCGACGTTGGGGATTCCGCCTTTGTCCACGCCGGCTGTGAAGTCCGTGTAGCCCGCCAGGCAGGCCAGCTTGAGGCCGAGCCTTTCGATCTTGCTCCGCAACGCCTTGCGAGCGGCGGCATCGTAGTCCAGAGGCGAAACGTGCGGGCGTTTGGCCATCAGCATTACGCCCTCGAAGCCGAGCTCTTTGGCCTTGTCCAGGAAGTCATCGACGCTCAGCCTCGCCTGGCCCCGCCAGACGCCGGCGTAACTGACAGAATGCAGACATGTTTTCATCTTACGATCCTTCGGATTGTCCGCTGCGGGCGTGGTCAGCGGGCAGCTTGGTTTGCCATTGCCTGGCCTGGTCGGGCTTGTCCCAAGCCTGGTAGAGTTTAACGAGATTGTCGATCGAGTCCAGCGTGTCCGGATGGGTCGGTCCCAGGACGGCTTCCCTGCCCTTGGCCGCCTGGAGCAACAGCGGCTCCGCTTCGTTATAGTGCTTCGTCGCCGTGTAGACCATTCCCAGTCGGTGCATGGAATCGAGTGTATCCGGGTGCTCGTCGCCCAGCACGAGCCGCCGGCCTTGAAGCGTATCGACGAGCAGCGACTGGGCGTCCGCGTAGCGGCCCATTTTGTAGTACAGCCACGCCAGGCAGTTCATCGAGGTCAGAGTCGAGGGGTGCTCGTCGCCTAAGGTCAGCCGCCCGATGGACAGGGCGTTTTTCAGAAGTTCTTCCGCGTCTTCATAGCGGCCCTGGGCGGTGTAGAGTGTACCCAGGCCGTCCATGGTATACAGCGTATCCGGATGTTCCTCGCCGAGCACGCGGTAGTCGATATCGAGGACCTTGAGCAAGAGCGGCTCGGCCTGATCGTAGCGGCGCTGGGCGATGTACAGCATGCCCAGGCCGGTCATGCAATACAGCGTATCCGGGTTCTCCTCGCCGAGCAGCCGTTGCGATCGCTCCGTCGCTCTGACGTACAACGGTTCGGCCTCGTCGTATCGGCCCTGGGATCTGTAAACCGTCGCGAGGTTGCCCATGAACAGGACCGTCGCCATGTCTTCGCCCAAAAGAGAGCGGCTAATCTGGAGCATCTTGGTATACAATGATTCGGCTTGGGAGTATTTGCCCTGCGAGAAATACAGCATGGCCAGGCCGTTCATGGCATAGAGCGTATTCGGGTCATTCTCGCCCAAGACCTTGCGCCGGCCTTCCACCGTCTTGATGAAAAGCGTCTGCGCCTTATCGTAACGTCCTTGCCTCCAGTACACCCTGGCGAGGGCCTCCATCGTGGCTAACGTGTCCGGGTTGTCTTCGCCGAGATGCTCCTGCCGAATCTGGTACGCGCGTTCGAGGTGCTTCTCGGCCGAGCCGAAATCGCCGATGTTCCGGTACGTGGTCCCTAAGGTGTGGCGAATCGAGGCTTCGACAAGAGGCTCCTGCGCGAACTTGCCTTCGAGCTTCTCCGACGCGGCGTCGAGGAATGAGCGGACCGTGACCTCCCGGCCCTGGGTCACGTAAGGGTCCATCGACGCCAAAAGGTCCTCGCGCAGAAAGGTGCTGACGGCTTGCGAAGTCTTCGCCTGGCGCTCGGCCTCGAATCGGGCCGCCTCGGCGTCGGCGCGCGCCCGAGCCGCTTTGACCGCGAAGACCATCGAGACGACAGTAGCCGCGATCATGACCGCTAACACGACGGCTACGCCGACCACCAGTGCCCGGTTGCGGCGAACGAACTTCTTCAAACGGTACGTCGCCGATTCGGGCCCCGCGATCAGCGGAACGCCCTTGAGGTAATTCCTAACGTCGTCGGCAAGCTCGGAGGCGGACCGGTAGCGGCGCGTGCGGTCCTTGCGCATCGCCATCAGAGGAATCCATTCGAGCTCCCTGCGCAGACGTTTGGTGAG
>CAYZAH010000432.1:3203-4462 GCA_964475805.1 uncultured Pirellulales bacterium
AGAGACTGCGTGACGGCTTTGGCGACTCCGAAGTCGATGATCTTCACGACCGCGTTGCCCTGCACGGACACCAAAATGTTGGACGGCTTGACGTCGCGGTGGATAATCCCTTTCTGATGAGCGTATTGCACGCCTTCGCACGCCTGGAGAAACAGGCTCAGCCGCTCCTCAACGCTCAATCTGTTCTGATCGCAATGCTCAATGATGGGCACGCCCTTGACGTTTTCCATTACGAAGTAGGGCAAGCCGACGTCGGTCGCTCCGGCGTCGAAAACAGGGGCGATGTTCGGGTGCTCTAACAAAGCCAGTACTTGGCGCTCCGCCTCGAAGCGGGCGATCACCTGCTTAGTATCCATGCCGGGCTTGATGACCTTCAGCGCCACCCGGCGTCTGACGGGCTTGTCCTGCTCGGCCAGATACACGATGGAAAAGCCCCCCTCGCCCAGGACGCTCAGCAGCCTGTAGGGACCGATCTGCCCGATCGGCTCGGCTCCACCGGCGCCGAAAGAGCTGGTCGTTCCGGCGGTCTGGCCGTCACGCGCCCCATCGTTTTTCGCTTTGACCTTGCTCATGCAGGGCCCCTATTGGTGTCACATTCACAAGCGGCTTATGGCCGTGCTCTTTAGATTAGACGCTTGCGAAGTGGCGAAAGTCTGAAAATCCCAAAAAGAATTTGACTTCTACTTTGCACGGCGTCTACTATATAGGTGTACCCTAACGACGTCAAGGTAACCACGTATTTTTGCGACGGGCACGAAAACGCATGTATGCCGGAAGGAGTTAAGATGGCCTCCATTATCGTGATCTCCGGAGAACAAAAAGGTGAATTTCTGCCTTTGGGCAGACGCATAAACGTGATCGGACGAGCGGAATCGCTTCCGATGCAGATCCTGGACGACATGGTTTCCCGCAAGCATCTGCGCATCCGGTACAACGAGCAGACGCACGACTACAGTGCCGAGGATGTGAACAGCAAGCACGGCGTGATTATCAACGACCGGAGGATGACCAACCCGACGATTCTGCGAGAAGGCGACCAGATCCGTATCGGTCAAACCCACTTGATGTTCACGGAAAAGGACTTCGACGACCGCGAAAGTGCGCTGGCTCACTACAAGAAAGCCGGCGAGAAACAGCGCCCCACGATGATTGAGTAAGTAGCACGGGCGTCTCGCCCGTGAGTAGAGGGCAGGGCCAAGATGGCCCTGCGACTCATGGGCAAGATGCCCATGCTACACGCTTTCCCGCGTGATCTTTGC
>CAYZAH010000433.1:0-4461 GCA_964475805.1 uncultured Pirellulales bacterium
GTCCGTTCGATTTTTTCCTTCACCTGCTCCTGCGTTTCGCCCACGTGCTCGATCAGCAGAACGGCCCCTGCTTCCGGCGGCAGAATGTCACGATATTCCGGCAGTGCGTCAATGGCCATGTCGATGAGCGTTTTGTCCATAAGCTCGCACGTTGTCACGCCGGTATTGACAATTGTCGGTACGGCCTGTGCCATCTTGGCCAGCGACTCGAATTCAAGCTGCAAAAGCCCTTTGACCGGCGGCACCGGGACCGTCCCGAGCGTGATCTTCGTAAAGATCGCCAGCGTCCCCTCCGAACCGGCCATCAATCGCGCCATATCAATCTTGCCATCGTGACAAATCCCAGCAATGCTGTAGCCGCTCCGGTTCCGTTTGGATTCAGGTTGTGCCTTCTCGATCACTTCCGAGGCCGGCGAAAGAACCTCAAGACACGCCTTCGCGATGGAGGCTACTGTCGCGTCGTCCGACCGTTCCGGGTCGAAATCGTTTGTGAACACGACCTTCTCGCCATTAGCCAGGATCGCTTCGACCTCTTGGACATATCGGCCCGTGTAGCCGTACTGAAGCGAATGCGAACCCGTCGAATTGTTGGCAACGCACGCGCCGACCACCGCCCGGTTCGCGCTCGATGGATCGGGGCCGATTCTCCGGCCGTACTGTGCGAGGTACCGATTCAAATCGTCCAGGACAACGCCAGGCTCGCAAATCACTCTTTCGCCATCGGCTTTGACACCGAGGATCTTGTTCATATAGCGCGTCATATCGAAGACGATACCCGCGCACAGCGATTCACCCGCCAGGCCGCTGCCAGCTCCCCGGGCCGCGACCGAAATACTCTCCGCCGCAGCGTACTTGACGACCGCGGCCACGTCACCCGCGTCGCGCGGCGCGACCACGCATTGCGGGAGGACGCGGTAAATGCTTGCGTCCGTACTGTAGGCAGCTCTGTGAAGGATATCCGCAAAGACGTCACCCTGTACCACGCTCGCCAAATCAGCGGCAATCTGTTTTGGTCCCTTACTCATCGTTTCCTCTGGGATCCTTTCCGATCATTGCTCGAAGTCACGCGGGAGAAACTGGGCCTGGGAAACCGCACCGCTCATGCGCAGAACCGCCAGATCGTCCTCGCTGGCCTGGCCGTTGATAAACTGCTGAACGGTGGGATGGGGATGATTGCGAATATGATCGGCGTCGCCGTCGGCGATCACCTTGCCGTTGTGGAGCATGATGATGCGGTCACCGACCTTGTAGGCGCTCGTCATATCGTGGGTGACCACAACGGACGTGACACTGAGCTCCCTTTCCAGCTTCAAGATCAACTCGTTGATGATGTCCGAGCGAATCGGGTCCAGCCCGGTGGTCGGCTCATCGTAGAGCATCACCTCGGGGTTCAGGGCGATCGCGCGGGCCAGCGCGACTCGCTTGCGCTGCCCACCGGACAGATTCGTGGGAAAATAATTCTGGTAACCGTCAAGCCCGACCATCGCCAGTTTCGCCTTTACCAACTCTTCGACCTTGTCCCAGTCGGTAATCTTAGTGTGCTGTTGCATGGGAAAGAGGATATTCTCTCGAACGCTCAAACTGTCAAAGAGCGCCCCACCCTGAAAGAGGAAGCCGTAGTGAGTGCGCACCTTGCTTAATTGACTCTCGCTCAGGTCGTCGATCCGGTCGCCACGGAAGTAGACTTCGCCTTCACTGGGCCTGAGCAGAACGATCAGGTGTTTTATTAGGACGGTCTTTCCGCAGCCGCTCGGGCCGATCACGACGGTGGTCTTACCCTTCTCAATGCTCAGGGAAATGCTATTGAGAACCACTTTCTTCCCAAACTTTTTGGTTACGTTCTTGAGAACGAGCAAGGCATGGTCGTCGCGGGTGCTCGTGCTATGCGTGTTATCATCTTGGCTCACTTGGTGCTCTCTCGGTCGATCATACCAGCCCTTTCACCGGCCAGAAGGTATTGTAGACGGCTTTCGAGATCACCGCCAGCGCGACATCCAGCGCCAATATGGAGATGAAACTGGCGACAAACGCTTCCGTGCAAGCCTGTCCGACACCGTGAGCACCTTCCCTGCACGTGAAGCCTTTGAAGCAACTGATGGCCGCAATGGCCACGCCAAAGAAAACGCCCTTGATCACGCCGATGGAGACATCCCACAATTCCACGCCGGAAGCACTGAAATTCCAATACGCCTGACTGTTGATTCCGAACTGGATGACGCTGACGAAATAGCCGCCCAGGATGCCCAGAAGGTCCGCATAAATGATCAGAAAAGGCGTGAGCAGCAGACAGGCCAGAATTCTCGGCGCGACGAGGTACCGAATCGGATCGGTGCCTATGCTTCGGATCGCATCGATTTGCTCGGTCACGTTCATCGTCCCCAGTTCCGCGGTCAGCGCTCCACCGATCCGCCCGGCCAGCATGACAGCGGCCAGTACCGGCCCCAACTCTTTGACAACCGAAATATTGATCAGAACGCCCAGATGCTCCTCCAGGCCCATGCCGGCAAGCTGGTCGTAAGCCTGAACCGCCAGGGTCATTCCCACAAAAGCACCCGTTATCATGACCACCGGGACACTCCGGACCCCAATGATATTCATCTGGGCCCATATAAGAGAATGTGTGGGCGAGCTGATACACGTACGGGCCGATACGATGATCGATCGCAGGAAGAACCGCGCAAACCGCCCCATGTTCTCCACACTGCCTATCGTCCTGGCTCCTAAGGTCCCAATCATGCCAATGTGCCCTCAATGTGAAACTCGGACTAACGCCACGCCAGTTGTTCGCCATAGTAAGCCGCGGACCGGCACCAGTCAATCCTATATCGGCTGGAGACATGGTTTTCTGGATCGGTTGCCGTGGCATGGGGGTTTTCCACGCCCAAAAAAGCTGTTTCTGATTATATCACTGCCCTGATGTGTCGATATTCCTGACATAAAAACGAGTTGTGCGTCTACCGGACACTGAGGGTTCGCGCGCGGAGTCTGTTCGGCGAGGAGACGTCTTCGAGCAAAATCTCGTGAGGTGTTTCCGAGACTTATCAAGGATAGGTCCGCTGAGATTACCGAGCCGTTTATCGGATGGTGTGGCGGAGCTTGTCCTTAAACGCCGGCGTGTCGAACAATCGCTTTTGTATGAAAACGTGGCAAATACGTAGGTCGTAGGAAATGAGCATTAAACATGTAGTTCGGAGGAGTCTCCTGCCATTGGCGTTTTTGGCCACCGCCGCGTGCGCTTCCTACGTAACGTCGCATACCGATCAGCTTCTCGCGCTCGTCCGAAAAATGCCTAAGGATGTCGCGCGCTATGCCTTGATCTCCGTTCCCGTCGTCATTTTCCTTCTGTATGTTTGTGTCAGGATCATCCGCCGTATTTTCTCCCACCGGGAACGCAGAGAGTACGACGAGGTTGCAATAAAGGCGATGCACGCCCGACATGAACGTCTCGAGGAAAAGGTCCGAAAATTAACGACGGAATTATCCACTGCCAAGATAAAGCTCGAAACCGAAATCGAAAATCGACCCAAAGATCAGCAAGAGATGCATCAACGCTTGAAGCATCTTAACTGCTTGTATGGTCTGTCCAAAATCGTGAATCGCCAGGAGATCCCGCTCGACCACATCTTTCAGAAAACGGTTTGCCTGATTCGCGAAGCCTACCGGTATCCGAATGCCATGAGCGTCAAAATCATTTTTGACGGGATTCGTTACGAGACGGAAGGCTTCAGAAAAACCGAATGGAGCCGGTACGCCAAGATCAAGGCCAACGATAAAAACGTGGGAATGATTGAGGTCTACCATGTGGGAACCACGGTCGAGAGCGGCGAGGAGATGTTCACGAAAGAAGAGAACGATTTGCTCCATGCCGTCGCCGAATGGCTGGGCAGCATTGCAGAGCGTAAGCGAGCGGAAGAAAAGCTGCAACTGTTCCGAAACCTCATAGAACGTTCGAATGATCATATCTTCGCCGTGGAGCCCAAGTGGGGACGTATCCTTGACGTCAACACGCGGGCGTGCGACAGCCTCGGATATACCCGAAAAGAACTACTCAACATGATGACAATCACGGACATCGAAGAGTCTTCTTCGGAGGGCCCTTCGTGGCAAAAACAAATAGAGGAACTTCGAGACAAAGGGGACATTGTCAAGGAAGGTAAGTATCGGCGAAAGGACGGAACGACGTTCTTCGTTGAGACGAGCTTGAAACTTGTCGCCCAGGAAAAGCAAGAATACATCATTGCAATCGCCAGGGACATTACCGAACGAAAGCGAGCGGAAGCCAAGCTCAAAACGGCCCAGGATAAACTCCTCCAAACGGCGCGCGAGGTCGGTATGGCAGAAGTCGCCACCGGCGTGCTGCACAACGTGGGCAACGTGCTCAACAGCGTCAGTGTCACGGCGGGATCAATCCAAAAGAAAGTTCGCGGATTGAAAATCTCGTACCTGGCCGACGTCGTGAGA
>CAYZAH010000434.1:0-4459 GCA_964475805.1 uncultured Pirellulales bacterium
TACGGGATACATCGCGGCAATAAACAGTTGAATGAAATAACAGAAGTATCCTCTATGCTCGAAGCGGTTCCTTAAGTCTGCCGAGCTTCTCAAAGCAGACAAGGCTTTCCCGAACGTAAGAGCAGAAGTCATCGGGCCAATTCGTCGACTTCAGCCTTGCTTCAGTGCGGTGCTGCTGAACGAAGCTTCTCCATTCCTCAAAGAATTCGAGAAGCCTGCGGTCAAATTCGGCTGTCTTTGCATCGAAGTCGGTTTTCTTGCCCATCTTTGGTACCTCCGAGCCGAATCGCTCTGATGGCGGTTCGTTCTGGAAAAAATGCAAACCGCCGTTGGTCCTACGACAACCCGGCGTGTTGCATGTCCCACCTGGAGTTGGTATGCTCGGGCCTGGTGATTTGGAAGCCTGAGTGATTTCACTAAGGAGAGAACCTATGTTTTGCAGGACCAGCCGCTGTTGTATTCCGCTCCTGCTTGTTCTGGTTGGTACCTCATGGGCTCAGCCTATTGCGATGGAACCTTTCACCATGGACTGGCGCCAGAATTCAGATTCGCTCGTGAATCTCTCCTTCCTATTGGACGCCCCAGCCGGCAAGGACGGATTCATTGGTGTCCAAAATGGGCATCTGGCCAGGCCGGGCGGGCAGCGTTTTCGCATCTGGGGGGTCAACTTTACAGCCGCATCCTGCTTTCCCTCTAAACAAGATGCGCCGATTGTGGCGGAACATCTGGCCCGTTTCGGCATCAATGCCGTTCGGTTCCACTTTCTTGATTCAAATTGGGCCGCCAGCGTATTTGTCAAAGGCAGGGACGATACGCGGGCTTTGGACCCTC
The DNA here is from genome assembly GCA_964475805.1 of uncultured Pirellulales bacterium. Classification (GTDB taxonomy): domain Bacteria; phylum Planctomycetota; class Phycisphaerae; order Sedimentisphaerales; family Anaerobacaceae; genus JAFGTG01. The sequence goes on from CAYZAH010000434.1 coordinate 832, forward strand.
AACACCTTGACCGTTTGGACTATTTTGTGGCCCAGCTCAAGAAACGGGGCATCTACACAGACCTCAATCTCAATGTCGGCCGAAACTATCGCCAGGACGACGGCGTGAAAGACTACGAGTATCTCGGACTGGCAAAGGTCGTCAACTACTTTGACGAGCACATTCAGGCCCTGCACAGGGAATACGCCGCTCAGCTTCTGACTCACTATAATCCCTACACGCAATCGGAATATCGTCACGAGCCGGCGGCTGCCATCGTTGAGCTTTTGAACGAGAACTCGATTGTGGAGGCGTGGTTCAGCGACAGGCTGCTTGGAAAGAACACGACGAAGCACCCGGGAACCTGGACGGATACTACAGCATGGTATGCAGACCAACTAACCCGCAAATACAACGACTGGCTCAAGCAACGTCTGTCACCGACTGAACTGAAGAACCTGCGCCGCATGGCCGGTGTCACAGGGGATGAGCTTATCCCTCGTCTAAGGAGGAATCAGTTCGCCGGGGCCCCCAAGAGAAGGTTTCATCTGGAAGCCAGCTTCTATATGCAGCTGGAGCAGAATTATTTCCAGCACATGTACCGCTACCTGAAAGAAGAGCTCGGCGTACGGGCCCTCATCGTCGGCACCAGCGACCACAACCACGGCAGGACGGGCTATCCCTTGCTGACCTCCACCTCGCAGATGGACGTTGTGGATGGTCACGTGTATTGGCAGCATCCCCGGTATCTGACGGACCCAAAGACTCATCGCCAGACTTTCTCCATCCCGAACACGCCCATGGTCAACGAGCCGTTCAACTCGACGGTGGTTCAGCTTTCGCGTTCGGCCGTGGCCGGCAAGCCCTACACGGTTTCGGAGACCAACCACCCGTTCCCCAACGAATACGCATGCGAAGGCATCCCCATCCTGGCGGCCTATGCAGCTTTCCAGGACTGGGATGGGATCTTCTTCTATACCTTCGAGCACAAGGACCCCGAACAATGGAAAGCGAACATGCCGGGCCACTTTGAGATTCGTCCGGATCCCGTCAAGATGGCCAATCTGGCCGCAGGCGCCGTGATGTATCTGAGAGGCGACGTTCGCTCCGCACGTACAACCATTCCCAGATCCTACAGTCTGGAGCAGGTGCGCGAAAGCATCCGGTATCCCTATTCTGAGGGCTCGTACTTCACGCCCGGCTTTTCGCCTTCTATCCCTCTTCGCCACGCCACGCGAATCGCCTCCTTTGACAAGCCATCGGGAGACTATCCGAAGATGGCCCGAAACAGCCCGATTGTCTCCGATACAGGGGAACTTGCCTGGTATTGTTCTGAGCCGTCAAAAGGCCTTGTGACCGTCGAGACGGAGTATTCCCAGGCCCTCATCGGTTTTGTCAGGGCCCGCGACAAGACCTTAAGGAATCTCTCGGCCGCCGTGGAGAACGAATTCTGTTCCATCATCCTCACGTCTTTGGACAGCCAGTCTATCTCACGTTCGAAGCGATTGCTTCTCGTGGCAACGGCCCGTTCGGCCAACACCGGCATGGCATGGAATGAAGGCAGAACGTCTCTATCTGACTGGGGGACGGTGCCGACGCTGATCGAGCCTGTCAGGGGAAGAGTGTTCCTGCAAAACCTCGAACCCTTGAAGCATACCGAGGTAATCCCCCTCGACGGCGCAGGTAGAGCGCTGACAAATCCAATCGGTGTGAACGGCGACAACGGAAGCGTTGCATTTGAGATCGGGCAACCGGCGACCGTATGGTACCTGATCAGAATCCAGCGATAGAAATCGTTTGCTCAATCCATGGCAATCAGGTTTGAGGGTCGACTCATGCCAACAAGAACCAAAAAAGAGCTGATAGACCGAATTGCAAAAAGCACCAAGACAAAGCCGGCAACCGTTAAGGTGGTTGTTCAAGGCTTTCTCAACGAGATAACCTCCGAGCTTGCCAAGGGCAACCGCCTGGAGTTCCGGGATTTCGGTGTTTTTGAGCCTCACGTATGCGCACCGAGAACTGCTCAAAATCCGAAGACCCTGGAGCCGATTGACGTCCCGGCCAGACAGGTGGTGAAGTTCAAGACGGGGCGGGGGATGAAGGAGAGGATGAACGGAAAGGGTGGGAAGGTATGAACCGACGCGACGTCATGTGACATACGACTGGGTTTAGGGTTACGATGGCGCCGATAGGGCTCTACTTTCGTTTCTTCTTACTTGTGGGCGCCATTGTCTGTGCTGCGTGATGCAGGTCGCCAATACTCATCGCGGCGTTTCGCATGCTCAATGCAAATTGTTTCCAAGGATTACCAAATTGGCCACTTTGCGGCAAATTATCCAGCGCCGCGTCGAGGTATTTTTTCTCCCCGGTTCTTAAATACATGAAGCTATGGGCCTGGGCTGTAACGCCGCCTTTCTTGCCCGTGTCGATGAGACAGTCGATGGAAGCCTTGATATAATCCAGAGCCTCTTCGTCTCCGGACATCTCATAATATCGACGCATCCCCTCAAGAAAAATACCTGCCTGAAAGCTGAGCTTAAGGTCTCTACCTTTGTGAACACTAAGCACCTTAGAGGCGCGCCCGATCCATTCCCTGTCGCCTGTGAGCATATACCCCTGATAACAGAAGTCCATTATCATCCCCGGACCTCTAGGCTGACCGTAATCGTCATCCCCGTAGGTCCATCGGTAGCAATAATCCAAAATCATATTGGCCACATCCAGCGAGTAATGATCCCGCAAAAAGTACCAGCGCTCGATCACACCGGCAACTTTATGGTGGTTAAATAAATTGGACACGTACACTTTTGCCGTTTTGTAGTCATTCCAATCCGTTGGATCGATGCGTACGTGGTCGGTTGGCGGGCAATAGCGACAACCACCTATTAAATGCTTCTTTTCGCTGTAATGCACCGTGTGGACATCCGCAACATGAAGGGCGTGAGCTTCAAAGTTGTCAAAATATTCAGGATTACCCGTTCGCAGGAACTGGATGCACATCATGTGAGGATATCCGTAGTAATTACCGTCCCAGGCGATGTTCTCAGGCACATTGACACCGGCTGTCCAAACGTAGTGAACACCATCACCAAATCCTAGAAAACCGTAGGAATCTGTCTCGACTCCTTTGATCGTTCTTGAAGCGCGAAATGCCTGACATTTCCGATTGGCCAACTCAAATGCCTCATCGAACTTTGCCACTTTTTCGGCGAAAGGCCCGTAGAGCTCAGCCCCACCTGCTTCACAATAATCCCCAAGTGCCTGCGTATCCCGACAGTACCATTTCGGCGGAGCAAAAGGTCTTAATGGCTGTTGTAGTCCGGCAAACGTGCCTTTTAACTTGTCGGTGTCTGCGCTGCCAGGGTCAAAACAAAGTCGCACCTCATGTGTCCGGGCCACACCAGTGTAGATCTTCAAAGGCCTGTTGTGTCGTGCTGGATAAAGGCCTATTCGGACCATGCCATCGGCGTTTACCTCGATGGATTTGGGATGCAACTGCCAGAACCATCGAATACCGGCGCCTATTCCCTTCTTTGCATCTGAGAGATATCCCCAGCCGATGTTAGTTGGTTTTGTTTGTTTGCCCGCTCCTTTGCCTGTAACGGCGCCACCAAAAACATGTTCACTCGAGGACACTTGATAAATATAA
>CAYZAH010000435.1:0-4443 GCA_964475805.1 uncultured Pirellulales bacterium
CGTGCAGGTGATCTACAACATCTTCGACCAGAACCCCAAATGCGAGTTGTTTCCCGCCTGCCGCGAGCACGACGTCGCGGTTATCGCGCGCGTGCCGTTCGACGAAGGGACATTAACCGGCACCCTGACAAAAGAGAGCCGCTGGCCGCAGGGTGATTGGCGCAACACCTACTTTGTCCCTGAGAATCTGAATTCCAGCGTAGAACACGCCGACAAGCTCAAGCCGCTGGTCCCGGCCGGCATGACGATGACGCAAATGGCGCTGCGTTTTATCCTGGGCGAGCCGACGGTGAGCACGATAATCCCCGGCATGCGCAAGGCCACCCACGTCGAAATGAACATCGCCACCAGCGACTCAGGCCCCCTGGACGCCGCCCTGATGACCGAACTGGCCAAACACCGCTGGGACCGAGAACCCACAAAATGGTCCCAGTAATCGGCCGAACGTGGCCGCAGAGATTGGATAAACAGGGACGGTCATCGGTCTTTCTGCGCCCTAGTGGGTGGCCGCCCCTATTTTCACCTCGATAAATTTGATCCATTCTCTCCATTCCGCAGGATTCTCGAAGATTCTCTTGGGAATGATAGCGATACCCGCTGGCGCCATAAGAAGTTCGATGGAGTCAGCCGTACGGTTTATGGACTGGACATTGTCCCAGGAAAATCTCACTTCATGACCAAACTGCCTGAAAACCAAACCGGATTCATTAATTTCGCATTCACTCGGAATAGGCTGATCGGTTCCCAACATCTTAACAAGTATCTTCCGAATGCGCTTTCGATACCTCTTCCTATATGTTGAGAGATGATAAAGGATATACAAACCAGACGCGACAGCACCGCAAATCAGTCTCTGCGCGGGGTTATCGAGAAGAAGAAAGCTCGTAAGGAAACTCACGGGTATGGCAAGCAGTCCTATCCATTTCAGCTTTCGTACGGTCCCGCGACATTCGGCAATTCGGTATTGTGCCTCGACCGCTTCTTCAATAGTTGAGTCATATCCTTTCTTCATTCTTGATTAACAGAAACAGGTGGCTGAACTAACCCCGGCTACTTCCTCTCTTTGATTTTTATTCGCTCAATGGTTGCCTGAACTTCAGGCGTTTTAGAAGATATCCTGGTGCTGCTTCCTTTCTTGAATCTAAAATCGCACGACTCACACCCATCCGCTAAGGTCTGAGTTCTAATCAGCCCCCATTCGAGGGCATCACCCAGTGCGATATCCGACATGCAGATATAAGGAGCAAAATCTTCCGCCCCTTGTCTTTTCGCGAAGTTATAGTTTCCACATCTCAGATAATCTACACCCCAGTCATAATCGGTTCCGTCACCCAGGACGTACCTCACTTCGAAGTCACCAAATCTGAGATGTTCCTGTCTCTCAACTCGCTTTGCCACCCTTCTCATCAAGAAGCGAGAATACATTAGACGTTTGAGCAACCAACGTTTGATCTTGGAGAAAGCCTTCATCCTTTTTTTGATTGCCTCATGACAGATTTCCCATGCTTCACCTGGCTCCTTGCCGTTCTTCTTCATTGCTTTGTACACAGCAACTTCTTGAGCCGTGATAAGAAGAAAGGAATTGAGTGCCCCGGCGCGCACATTTCTGATAAACGGGATTTCCGGAATCAGGTTCTCGTATTCCCGTCGTGCCTCTCTGTGCAGCGTCTCGGCAAATTCCTTGCCATAGCGTTGAACAAGATCACCCTGCACAAGAGCTGCCGTCCGATCAAAATCTTTCAGGAGCTTTGATTTTCTGGATGCGTAATAGCTCATGCTTTTTCCTGCTTGTGATGAATAGCAGAGCAGAGAATCACAACAGGCGTCGTCTGCCTGAGCTGATCACGATGTGACCGGCCGAGCGGTCGTTGACGACGATCGTGAACATCGTGTCTTCCTTGCAACCTGTGAGGCAGGTCGCCTGGACAGCCGGGAGGTTCTCTCCTAATGCAGTGAAGGTACTCTCCGAGCCGTTCACCCTGGTATACACGCCATTGCCATCGGGACCCTGCTGGTTGGCTCCCGTCCTGAGAAAGGACTTATTGAGGTTGCCTTCGATCATGTATTTTGAGCCCTGCTGCGAAGCTACCGTCGGCCTGCCCTTGATAATGAGGTTCGCGGTCTTTTCGCAGTCCGCCTGCTTGCCTCGGATGCGGACCTTGACGCCATGGTCGATGATCTCCATGGTGACTTTCTGCCCAATGGCGGCGATGGCATCGGTCCCGGTGATCGTCTCGAATTTGCCTGCGGCTGCTTCGGCGGCCGGCGCGACCTCGGATTCCGACTCGATGGACTGAAGCTCGCCACGGAACATGAGTCCGTGTTTCCCCTCTTCGGAAGTCACACTGCCTTCGCGTCCGATCAAGTGTGCCACCTGTGTCAGCAGGCTATTCGGCGTGATGCCCATCGGTACGAGCTTGAAGCGGCCGCCTGGTTTCTGATCGAGGATGATCGTGCCGGTATTCTCAGGCTCTCCGGCGTAGGTCCCCCAGACGAGAACCCCGGCGGTCTTCTCGACGGTAACGGTATCACCCTGCGTGACCAGCGTGCAGAAGGTCTCCGCGAGCTTACGATTGAGACTCCTGATCCAAACGTTTTCTTTCTCGATCCGCAAGAGCGCATGACGCATGTCGACTGGACGCTGGAGCCGTTCTTTGCTCTCCGGTATCACCACCGTTTCGGCCGAAGTCTTCTCCTTGGCCGGCGCGGCCTTGGGTTCCGGCTCCTGAGCTGTCGCCTCCGTCTCGATGGACTCGCCCGGCTTCCGGAGTTCGCCACGGAAGGTGAGCCCGTGTCGCCCTTCTTTGGAGGTCACGGTGCCATCGCGTCCGACAAGGTGTGCGACCTGTGTCAGCAGGCTCTTCGGCACATCGTCCATCGGTACGAGCTTGAAGCGGCCGTCCGGTTTTTGATCGAGGACGATCGTGCCGGTATTCTCAGGCTCTCCGGCGTAGGTCCCCCAAGCGAGGACCCCGGCGGTCTTCTTGACGGTAACGGGTTCACCCCGCGTGACCAGCGCACAGAAGGTCTCCGCGAGCTCACGATTGAGACTCCTGATCCAAACGTTTTCTTTCTCGATCCGCAAGAACACATGACGCTCGTCAACGGGGCGCTTGAGCTCGGCTTTGCTCTTAGGTATCTTCACCTGACATCTCCTACTTGCTTGACTTCAAAAACGGCATTTCCATACGCGTGGGCTTCTTACTCTGAGCCACTGCTGTTCAATTCGAGCATCTTACCAAAACTGCACCGCAATTTCAACCGATCTCCGGCGGAGGCACGGACATATTGCCGTTGATGCCGTAGCCGTCCTGCACCAGACCACAGGTGAGATCGAAGTCAGCCACTCCTGAGAACGCAGACCGGATCTGGGCGCCAGCCCGAGGAGATGCGACCACGTGTCTTCTTGTATGGCTTTCGTGGATAAAGTCTTTGAAATTGAACCATATACTGAGTTATTATGGAGACTGGAGCAAACAGTGGCTGCTGATTTCTACACAGATTGAAGGATGGGTCATGAAGATCAAAGTGTTTCTTGTTCTTACGGCAACAACAGGTGTTCTCAGTCTTGCTGCAATCTCGGCTGCCAGGCAGACAAATGAGACTCTTCCTAATCGTCCGACGTCACGTCAACTTGAGACGGGCCGAATCGATTCAGGAGGGAACTGGGGTCGGCACGAGCCGCTCAAGAGTTGTGCCCCGTGCCACGGTGACCGGTCGGAACAGGCTTCGTCGGATGAGCTTCCCCTTGTGGCGGCTGTGCCGGCGTTATGTTACACCTGTCACGAAAAGTATGCCGCCCCTGGCGCGTGGGTGCACGGTCCCGTAGCCGCCGGCGAGTGTCTGTTGTGTCATGAGCCGCACACGTCGGACAACAAATCCCTGCTGAGCAAACCGGTACCTGAATTGTGCTATGGTTGTCACGAGGCTTCGGCGCTTCAGCTTGTTGCCGATCATTCGAATGAGTCGTACACGCACTGTGGCGATTGTCACACGGCCCACGCGGGTCCCGGCCGGATGCTCCTCAACGAGCATTTCCTCAAGAGCGATGCGGGGCTGGTCTATTCCGCCAGGAATCCTTCGGCTCAGCCGCGGCCGGTATTTGTCGACCGCCGAGGCACCCTGAGTGGGCTGGAAGGCGTCGAAGTTGTGCCCGTGGTTGATGGGCTGGAGCTGTTCAAACGCTACGGAGCGGCCGAGAATCTGCTGAAGGCGGAAGTCGAGCGTCAATTGAAACGCAAGGGTATCCGAGTCCTCCGGCCTCAAGAACAAGTTTCAAAGAGATCGTCGCTCCACGTGCATCTTCGCCTGATGGAGGTGCCGTCTTTTCGCCGGCCGGGGCAGGTCGATGCACTATCGGGAAGCTTCAACGTCTTCTTACAACAAACGGTGGAGCTGCTCCCGGCATCAGGCGACGCGAGAAGATATTGCACGGCCACAACC
>CAYZAH010000436.1:0-4441 GCA_964475805.1 uncultured Pirellulales bacterium
TTTTGACGGAACGACACCGTCAAAACGAGCCAGTCCCAGGTTTGGCAATCGTCGTGTGTGCGGCGTCGAACATGCGGACGCCGCCGCGGTCGAGCTGAAGGATGAGACCTTTTTCGGGATCGACTCCGATGCAGTGGCCGGTGAAGGTCCGACCATTGAAAACAAGGGCAACTCTGTGGCCCAACTGGATGCTGAGCTCGCGCCAACGGTGCGTTACCTTTTCAGTGCTCGTCTGGGCCGTCTCAAGCCAGTCGTCGAGCGAGATGAGCAGTCTCTTAGCTAACGAGATGCGATCCGTCACAGCGTGGCTCTCGACGTCCATGCTCGTTGCGAGCGCCTGCAACTCGCCAGGGAAGGAGGTTTTCCGTTGGTGACAGTTGATTCCGATGCCAACGATATAGATTTTCGATTTTCGGTGTGGCGAGTCCGCCTGAGGCGGATTGCCCTCGTTTGTGTCGAGGGCGTCTCGCCCTCGAATCGCGGGCAAGATGCCCGCGACACGCAAGGCCGGGACGGCCTCGCCACGATGCGCAACCGACTTTGCCTCGACCAGGATGCCGGCTACCTTTTTGCCGCTCAGCATGATGTCATTCGGCCATTTTATTTTCGCCTGGCTCCTGGCCGGTTTGCCGACGGCCTCTGCGACCGCCACGGCACACGTCAGCGAAAGTGACTCGACGCTAAGTCGGCTTTCGATCAAGACGACCGAGCAAAGAACGCTCTCTGAACGCCCGCTGTACCACGCATTGCCGGCCCTGCCTCGTCCGGCTGTCTGCTCTTCGGCGAAGACGACCAGACCGTCGTTCTTGCCATTCTTTGCGTATTCAGCGGCGATCATCTGCGTGCTTGAAGTGCTGTCGTACACGAGGATCTTTCGACCGATACGTTTCGTCCTGAGATTCGCCGTTATCTTGTCGGGATCCATGGTCATCGACTATGCGTAAGGGGGCATCGACTCGTCAGGCTCAGGCGTGCGAACACCGCAATCATAAATCATAAATATAAAATCATAAATGCGCTGCTACCTGTCGAGCCCGAGGTCAACGGCTTGGGCCGAATGCGTGATCGCTCCGACGGCAATTCGGTCGATGCCGCACTGGGCGATGGCCGAGACGTTGCTGAGCGTGATATTTCCCGATGCTTCGAGCAGCGGCTTCTTGCCTTTGCCGCGCATGGCGTCGCGCATCTCCACCGCGTGCTTGAGCTGCCATTGGCCCATGTTGTCGAGCAGAACGATGTCGATGCCCGGAATTTCGAGGACGTAATTCAACTGGTCGTCAACGTGATCGACCTCCACCGCGATGAATTTGGCGTTTTTGAGCTTCCTGGCCTCGGCGATGATCTTTCGCAGCTTCTCCTGAAAATCCCTACCCAGCTCAGCCAGATGGTTGTCCTTAATCAATACGCCGTCATACAGCCCGAGTCGGTGATTGTAGCCGCCTCCGCAACGCACTGCATACTTTTCGAGGATTCGCCAACCGGGCATGGTCTTGCGAGTGTCGTAGATTCTTGCCTTTGTGCCCTGAATGGCCCGCACGTATTTGCGCGTGGTCGTGGCGATTCCGCTGAGGCGCTGGAGGAAATTCAACACGACTCGCTCGGCGCTGAGCATGGGGCGCAGCGGTCCTTCGATGACGCCGAGCTTGCTGCCGACGTGGGCCGCCTCGCCGTCGTTGATGCGGACTTTGAAATCGAGTTTCTCATCGTAGCACTTGAGAATCTCATGGGCGACATCCATTCCGCACACGATGATTTCTTCCCGCGAGACAATGGTGGCTTTCGCCGTGCCGCCGTCCTCGAACAGAAGCGTGCTGGTTAGGTCTCCCCCTCCGAGGTCTTCTTCAATGGCCATCTGAATAAGAGGCCGAACTTGTGCAATGTTGATCTTTTTCATTTCAGTCTTTTCCTTTAGCTGGAAAAAGGCACGAAGAAAAGTTGGCCGCGAAAAAGCACAAAAGGCGCAAAATATTTAGACATTGTCACTCATCACATATTTCTTAATTTGCAGCTTTGAGGCGCCGAAATTAATCAACAACCCATGTTCTTTTCGCGAAGCCCGAAGATAACCAAGTAGTTGGGCTATGTGCTCATTAGCTATCGCGCGGCAGGCCTTCAGTTCGACAATCAGAACGCCGCCAACAAACAGGTCGGCATAGAAGTCACCCAAAGGAGTCCCGTCTTCGTCGTACACGCTCAACGGATATTGCTGTTCAACGGCGATACCTTTCTTACTCAGCCGGTGAAACAGAGCATTCTCATAGATCTTTTCAAGATGACCGTTTCGATGATAACAATGTATCTCAAAACTTGTTTCCCGAACTGCATCGCACAATTGTTTTACATCATCGTGCGGCATTGTGAATCCTGTCTCTTGATTCGTTCTTGTGCTTTTTGTGCATTTTTGCGGCTAATTCTTGGACTTCTTCTGCCTCTTCGTAGCGAGGAAATCACTCTTCTTTCTTTTCGAGTCCACGATGACCAGCTCGGGCAGCTCTCTCAACTCCCGCAACTGGTCCCGCAGAAAGGCCGCTCGTTCAAAATCCAGGCTCTGGGCGGCTTCGAGCATCTCTTTCTCGATCTGCGACGCCAACTCGACTTTCTCATATTCATCGGTTCCGAACTGCACCGCCTCGCGCGCCGTCTGCCTTGCCTTGATCTGCTGCGCCAGACCCGAGCGGATTTCCTTTCTTATCGTCTCGGGAGTAATATTATGCTCCTCGTTATACTGCAACTGAATTTTACGGCGTCTTTCCGTCTCGTCAATAGCCTTCTGCATGGAGTCGGTCACCCTATCGGCGTACAGGAAGACGGTCGCATTGACGTTTCGGGCGGTCCGGCCGATAGTCTGGATCAGCGACGTCTGGCTTCTGAGGAACCCCTCCTTGTCGGCGTCCAGAATGGCGACGACCGACACCTCAGGCAGGTCCAGACCCTCCCGCAGCAAATTGATGCCCACGAGCACGTCGAAGTTGCCGTGACGCAGGTCGCGCAGGATTTCGATCCGTTCGAGCGTATCGATTTCACTGTGGAGGTAGCGGCATTTGAACCCTTTTCTTGTGATGTAGCTGGACAGATCCTCGGCCATGCGTTTGGTCAGGGTCGTCACGAGCACGCGTTCTTTGGCCTCGACCCGCTCTTCGATTTGCGTCAGAAGATGCGGGACCTGGTCGCTGGCGGGGTGGACGAAAATCTGAGGATCGAGAAGCCCGGTTGGCCGGATAATCTGCTCGACGACCTCGTGGTCGCAAAGCTCCAGCTCGAAGGGCGCCGGCGTGGCGGAGACGAAGATGACCTTGGCCCAGTTCTCCTTGAACTCCTCGAACCGCAGCGGCCGGTTGTCCAGCGCGCTGGGTAGTCGGAAGCCGTGCTCGACGAGGGTTTCTTTGCGGTGCCGGTCGCCGGCCCACATGGCCCGCAACTGTGGAATCGTCACGTGAGACTCGTCGATAAAGAGAAGGAAATCCTTCGGGAAGTAGTCGATCAGCGTGTAGGGCCTGGCGCCGGGGGCCAGCCCGGCCAGGTGCCTCGCGTAGTTTTCGATCCCGCTGCAATAGCCGACCTCTTCGATCATCTCGATATCGTACATCGTGCGGGCCTGGAGTCGTTGGGCTTCCAGCAGCTTGCCCTGGCTTCGCAACTCGGACAGGCGGTCCTGCAATTCAGCTTTGATGCCCTCGACAGCCGAGCCCATCCTCTCACCGGGCATGACGTAGTGTTGAGCGGGATAGACGAAAACCTGGTCCTCGACGGCCAGCACCTCGGCGGTGATCGGATTGATGTAGTTGATCTGCTCTATTTCGTCGCCGAAGAATTCGATGCGAATCGCAAAGGACTCGTAAGAAGGATGCAGCTCGACGACGTCGCCCCGGACGCGGAACGTGCCCCTCTGGAAGTCGATGTCGTTTCTGGCGTACTGGATGTCGGCTAATCGGCCGAGCAGGTCGTTTCTCTCGCAATGGTCGCCGGTCCGGATCGCCACGACGGATGCCTTGTAGTCCTCCGGCGAACCCAGCCCGAAGATGCACGAGACGGAGGCAACGATAATACAGTCTCTCCTCGTGGAAAGGCTGGTCGTAGTCGAAAGCCGCAGCCGGTCGAGGTCGTTGTTCTTCGATGCGTCCTTTTCGATGTAAATATCCCGCTGGGGGATATACGCTTCCGGCTGATAGTAATCGTAGTAGCTGACGAAATACTCGACGGCGTTTTGCGGGAAAAGCTCCTTGAATTCTTCGTAGAGCTGGGCGGCCAACGTCTTGTTGTGGGAGATGACCAGAGTCGGCAAGTCCTGTTGGGCAATGACGTTCGCCATCGTGAACGTCTTGCCCGAGCCCGTCACGCCCATGAGCGTCTGGAATTGCCTTCCCGAGCGCAGCCCCCCCGCAAGCCGCTCAATCGCGTCCGGCTGATCGCCCGCAGGCTGGAATTCCTTGTTTATCTTGAA
>CAYZAH010000437.1:0-4440 GCA_964475805.1 uncultured Pirellulales bacterium
GCCGTCGAGCACCATGACACGACTGGCTTGCGTGAGTGTCTCGGGGTCCAGAAAGTACAGCATCGGCGTGCCGTCGCTCATAATCAGACGCGAGCCGTCGTGCGTAAGCCCCCAGCCCTCGGTCGGATAGCTGAACTCCCGCAACAGCTCGAAAGAGTTCTTGTCGTAGACAAAGCCGACGTTCGACTGATACGTTAACTGAATGATACGGTCTTTGTAGATCGTGATGCCTTCTCCGAAGTACTGGTCCGGCAGCTTGTATCGTTTCAAGACGTTTCCCGTTTCCAGTTCGACTTTTCGCAGTTCGGAACGTGCGGGCAGGCCCGTTCCTTCGTACAGAACGCCGTCCTCGAAGACCAGACCTTGTGTGAAGGCTTCCGGATCGTGATGGAAAGTGTTGACGACCTTGTAGGTCCATAGTTTCGGCCCGCCGGCGCTCTTGAAATGACGCCAGGCCAGCACGGAAACCGCGATGACCAGGACAAGAACAGCCGGAACGGATAGCTTAAGGAGTCGGTTCGCCACCATTGCCTCGGGATGTTGCTGCGCTAAATGTTGAATCTGAAATTGACGATGTCCCCGTCCTGGACGACGTACTCCTTGCCTTCGAGCCGGATCTTACCGGCGGCTTTCAAGGCCTTCTCACTGCCCAGTTCTTTCAACTCGTCGAAGCTGAAGGTCTCCGCGCGAATGAAACCTCGCTTGATATCGGTATGCACCTTGCCCGCCGCGTCGTGGGCAATCGTGCCTTTCCTGATCGGCCAGGCGCGGACTTCATCGGACCCCATCGTCAGGAAGCTGATCAGACCCAGGGCCGAATAGCAGCTCTTCACGAATTTGTTAGCCGCCGATTCTTCGATGCCCAGATCCGCCATGAATTCGGTCCGGCTGTCGGCGTCCAGTTGAGCCAATTCGTACTCCAGCTTGGCGCAGATCGTGGCCACGGGAATGGAGCCTCCGACGCAGTCGGAGAAATCGAAGGTCTCGTCTAACCGGTCCTCGCCCACGTTGACGGCAACCGCGATGGGTTTTAGCGTCAGGAAACCCAGTGACTTAACCATGTCACGTTCGATATCGTCTTTGATCGCCGAGCTGATGGGCTGCTCTGATTCGATGGCCTCCTGCAGTCTCTTCTGCAGAGCCAGCTCCGCCTTGTCTTGCGCCTGGCTTTTCGTGGGTTTGTGAACTTGCTTTTCGAGCCTTTCGATCCGCGTGGTGACCAGCTCCAGGTCGGCCAGAAGCAACTCCGTTTGCAGCTCGGCCAAATCTCTGGCGGGGTTGACCGAATTGCGGTAGGGGGGCACGGCCGGGTTGCCGAATGCCCGGACCACGAGAACCAGCAGATCGACCGTTCGTATCTGGTTGATCAATCGCCGGGCCGCCGCCCGCCCGTGATCGTCGGTGAAGTTGAAGCCGGGCAGGTCAAGACAGTCGATAGTCGCGTATGTCACCTTCTTGGGTTTGCAGTATTCGGCCAGCCAGTCGATTCTTTCGTCCGGGACCGGCACGATGGCTTCGTCGATGACCGTCGCGCCTCCGGGGGGAGCCGCTTTGCCACTGACGCTGGCCAGTATCGTGCTCTTGCCCGATTGAAGCAAACCAATCAAAGCTACTTTCATTTCGTTGCTCTTCCTTGCTAATACACGCCGTTTTCAAGACAATCGCACGCGCCCACAACGGAAAGCCGGTCATCTTCGATATCCGGCTGACTTCGACTCCCCGCTCCCAATCAAAGACTGCGAACAGTGGCTAACCATAGTATACCAACCGCCTCCCAGGATAGAAAGGCGCAAAAATCCGTTTGAAAAAGACGGGCAGATTCCAAGGCCGGCTCTAATAATTGCCCGCGAGGACCGGAGGGGGAAATTTTAAACGGATGGCATTGACATATCGCTCGCAGCGCATTAGAGTACGAGACGTCGTCGTAATCCGTTGCCATGAGGGCAATGCGGTGCGGGGACTAAAAGGGGGTTACTATGGAAAAGACAAGTCTGTCGAAACTCATGTTGGTTGTTGTGGTAGCTTTTGTCTGCGCAGGTTCCGTCTTTGCGCAGGATTGGCCCCAGTGGCGAGGACCCAACCGGGACGACAAGTTAGCGGCGTCCGCCGCACCGGGGCAATGGCCGAAGGATCTGACGCTCAGGTGGAAGGTCGCCGTGGGGCTGGGCGACGCCACGCCCGCTCTGGTGGGCGACAGGCTCTATGTCTTCACACGGCAAGGCGACGACGAGGTTGTCCTTTGCCTTAACGCCGGAACGGGAAACGAAATCTGGAGCGACAAGTACGCGGCTCAGGCCGTAACCGGCGCGGCGGCGCGGCACCCGGGACCCAGAAGCTCACCCGCCGTGGCGAACGGCAAGGTCGTTACTCTGGGCGTGGGTGGCGTCCTGTCCTGTCTGGACGCAGGCGGCGGCAAGCTCGTTTGGCGCAAGGACCCGTTTCCCAAAGCCGTACCGAGATTCTTCGTGTCCTACTCGCCGATCATCGTGGACGCAATGGTCATCGCGCACTTGGGCGGGCCGGGTAACGGAGCGGTCATCGCCTACGACCTGGCCTCCGGCGACGAGAAATGGCGCTGGAGTGGCGAAGGCCCTGACTATGGCTCGCCCGTACTCCTCACGGCGGGAGGAACCAAACAGATTGTCACGCCGACGGAGAAGAGCATCGTGGGCATCAGCGTGGCCGACGGCAAGCTGCTCTGGGAAGTGCCATTCGTACCTCAGCGAATGACGTACAACGCCGCCACGCCCATCATCGACGGACAAACCGTCATCATCTCCGGCGCCCGCCGGGGCACCAAGGCCCTGAAGATCGAAAAGCAAGGCGACGGCTTCGTCGCCCAGGAGCTTTGGAACAACGGGGATATCGGGGTCCAGTTCGACACGCCGGTACTCGTAAACGGCCTGCTTTTCGGTCTGACCGATCGCAACAATCTCTTCTGCATCAACGCCCAAACCGGCGCGACCGAGTGGACCGAAGAAAGCCCGCGCGGCAGCCGGGGCTTCGGGTCCGTCATCAGCGCCGGGTCGTATCTGGTCGTCCTGACCAACAACTCCGAAATGGCTGTCCTCAAGGCCGGCGCCAAGACGCACGATGAGGTCGCCAAGTACAAGGTGGCGGAGACTGATATCTACGCCCACCCGGTTATCGCGAAGAACCGCGTTTATATAAAGGACAAGGAGTCGCTGGCCTTGTGGGTCATCGAGTAAGGTTCATGGCAAAGTACCCGATATTTCTGGAGTTAGGCGGTCGCCGCGTGGTCGTAATCGGCGGCGGGGCGGTAGCCCTGCGCAAAACTCAGGCTCTGTTGGATGCGGGCGCGCGGCTGGTCGTAGTGGCCGAGCGCGTCAACGATCTGTTGGAGACCCTCTGCCGGGACAGCGATGTGGAGCTTGTAAAAGCCCCGTATTCCAAGAGCTATCTGGCCGGTGCGTTGATGGCCGTCGCGGCGACCAACAACCATCAGCTCAACAGGCAAATCTATCAGGATTGCCAGGAGCTGGAGGTACTGTGCAACGTCGTTGACGTGCCCGAGCTTTGCGATTTCTTCGTGCCGGCCGTGGTCAAGCGAGGCGACCTCCAGATCGCCGTCAGCACCGGCGGGCAATGCCCGGCCTATGCCGGTCACGTCAGGCGGAAGCTGGAAGATATTTTCACCGCTAAGCACGGGCAATTCCTCGCTGAGTTGGAGGCGTTCCGCAAACGGATCATTCAGCAGGTCTCCGATCCCGCCGACCGAAAGACCCTGTTGGGCCAAGTGGTGGACGACAAGTCCTTCGAGTACTTCGCCAAGAACGGCCCGGCCCAATGGCGCACGTTTGCCGAGGACCTGATCAGCAGCCTGTCGGCCGCACAGCAGTAAGGTGTATCGAAGACTTCGTCATTCTCGCGAGGGTGGCGGTCCGTCCTTTGAGTTCATTTCTGGATTTTGTGTATTGAAAAAACCGGAAATGGAGAAGTCGTCAAGCTCGACGACTTGTCCACTCCGCTCAGCGGCCCACGGTTCGAGGTAGATCAGGATCGAAGCAAAAACCGCTCCCTCGGGCAAGCCGGGCCAGGGATTATGCACGCCTCCGATAGCCGCGGGGATGGGATTGTCCCCAAGCTGCATGCGCAGAGCAGTGCGGTAACGAGGCTCCTCGTAGAGACTGAACCGGACCGGCGCGGCCGGGGCAGCCGCCTCGGACAAACGCCGCAGCAAATCCTCGACGTCTCGCAACTCCAGCCCGTCACGCCGTATCCATAGAAAAAGCGTATCGCTCAGCTTGCCTCCCTGGTGCATCTGCGCCTTCATCTCCTTGCCGGTAGCCTTCTTCTGCATAAGCTCATACGACGTGCACAGCCGGCCATCCTCGTCTTGCAGCAGCCACGCCCGCGACGCGGTGATATACGATCCCTCCGATTCGCTCGTGAGGCCCGGCGGCTGGAGGAAGGAGAAGG
>CAYZAH010000438.1:0-4432 GCA_964475805.1 uncultured Pirellulales bacterium
GATCACGTGCAGGCTGTGCTCCAATATCAACCCCAGGATCGTCTTGTTCGGCGTCTCGGCGTACTGATACACCGCATATACCCCCATCCCGAGCGCAATGACGAGGGCCGAATACCCCGCCACTACCGCCGCTAATGAAACTTCCCGTTTATCGTCCATGATTAAGGTCTCCTTACTTGATCTACCCAATCATTCTTATCCTCTGCGCGTCTGGTCGATGAGTCTGAGAATCTCGTCCAGCTTTTGCTCTTTCTCCTTTTCGGAATCTCCTCTGACGGCCTCGGTTACGCAATGCTTGAGGTGCCTTTTTAGAATTTTCTCCTCGACCCTGCCCAGCGCCCCTCTAACCGCAGCGATTTGATTGAGAATGTCGATGCAGTATTCCCGGCCTTCGATCATCCTTTGGACGCCGCGAACCTGACCTTCTATTCGCCTCAGTGCAACCAGATTATCCATGTGGCTCGGATTCTTCTTCATTTTCTATCCCCTCGTTTCACTTTCTTCCACATACCCCCTGGGGGTATGTGAAGTTCGAAGAAAAATCGGATTTTTCACATTTCGGATTGCCCCTTTTGCGGCCGGGTATTCGGGGCCAGCAGATGCTCCAGTTCATCGACGTTGGTGACGGGCCGCCGGCAGGCATAGTCCTCGCACACATAGGCCGTTGCCTTACCGTCGGAAGGTGTCTGATACTCTACGAATGGAATGATTTCATAGAAGGCTGAATCCGCTCCTTCGGCGGCACTCTGGCCGGGATGGGCCGGATCGTGCAGCACAACGATCGCGTTAGGCAGGAATTTGGAGTGAACCGCCTTGAGCATTCGCTGTGTGTCCGGCGCATGGGCGTCGCCGGCAATGATGATCTCTTGTCGGGGCCCCAGCCAGAAGTCCAACGCGACTAACATGGCAGGCGAATGAGAAGGCGACTGCTCCAATTGTGGAGAAAATGCTTCCAGAACCCGGCTGCCCTGCTCAGCTAGGTCATGACTTATTGTGAACCGGCCCAGCTTGAGTATCGCCAGGGCCGCGATGGAATTGCCGGACGGAACAGCGCCATCGGCGCTGGGCTTGGCCCGGGCGATCAGTCCCTGGCCGTCTCTGCCGGTTAGAAAAAAACCTCCTTCTTGGTGATCGTCAAACAAATCGATCATCTCCTCACCGAGCCTCCTCGCCTCGATCAGCCAGCTTACATCGAAAGTCACTTCGTACAGGTCCAGCAGACCAAGAATCATGAAGGCATAATCATCGAGAAAGGCCCTTTCAACCGCCTGGCCGTCGCGGTAGTATCGCTTGAGACGACCGTTTTCGTAGAGTGTCCTCACGACAAAATCCGCAGCGCGCACTGCCGCTTGTGTGTACTTTCGTTCACCCAGAACCATCCCGCCGTAAGCTAACGACGAGATCATCAAGCCATTCCAGGCCGTAATGACCTTATCGTCGCGATGCGGCCGGTTTCGCTTGACCCGTGCCTCGAAGATCTTTCTGCGTCCGGTCGCCAGTGCATTGGCAATTGTGGATGGATCGGTCCCGAACTCCTCTGCCAATTGCTCGGTCGAGCTCGCAATGTTGAGGACCGTTTTGCCTTTGTGGAAATTGCCCTCCTCCGTGACGCCGTAGTAAGCATTGAACAGTCTCGCCTGATCCTGACCCAAGACGGCGGCGATTTGCTCTGCGTCCCACAGATAGAATGCCCCTTCCTCGCCGTCACTGTCGGCGTCTTCGGCACTGTAGAAACCGCCGGCCGGATCGCTCATATCGCGTAAAGCGTAGTCGAAGATGTCACGCACCACGTCGGCATAGAGTGGATTGCCCGTGGCCTGGTAGGCCTGAACATAGATCTTGCTCAGCAACGCCTGGTCATACAGCATCTTCTCAAAGTGGAGTACAAGCCATCGCGCATCAGTTGCGTAGCGGTGGAAACCGCCACCGATATGGTCGTGAATCCCGCCTTTCGCCAGCGCATCCAGCGTCGTGGTGACCATACGGAGAGCTTCGTCGTTTCCGGTGCGATGCCAGTAACACAGAAGCATCCACAGGGTAGTCGGCTGAGGGAATTTCGGGGCATTCCCGAAGCCGCCATTAACGTTGTCAAACGCCGCCCGCAATTGCTCGAATGCTTTGTCAAGGACAGCCGGGGATAGATTCGCTCGCTCAGCGGGCGTACCCGAATCTTGCAGGTATTCGGTCAATTTGTCCGCCGACTCGACAAGCTCGTGCCGCTTGCTCTTCCACACCTCGGCGATGGATCGGAGAATCTGTCCAAAAGCGGGCCGGCCGAAGCTGGTCTTCGGCGGGAAATACGTGCCCCCGTAAAAGGGCTTGCCCTCGGGCGTAAGGAAGACCGACAGCGGCCAGCCCCCCGAGCCTGTCGTCATAACGACGGCGTTCATGTAGATCTGGTCCACATCCGGCCGCTGTTCCCGATCCACCTTGATGCTTACGAAATGCTCGTTCAGTATCCGGGCGATTTCTTGGTCTTCGAAGCTCTCCCGTTCCATCACGTGACACCAGTGACACGTGGAATAGCCGATCGAAAGGAAAACAGGCTTATTCTCCTTCTTCGCCCGCTCGAACGCTTCGTCACCCCAGGGATACCAATCAACTGGGTTGTGAGCGTGCTGAAGCAAGTACGGGCTGGTTTCATCTATCAGCCTGTTGGTATGCCGTCGTGTGGTTGCGGAGCCTGCCATTTCCTTCCCTTCCGGCTGCCCATTCGCCCGACGAGTCTTGTCCGGGTGGAGAGAAGGACCAAAACGAGCTCTAACTCGTCTGGGCTTGAGCGTCTATAATGGCCTTCGCTTGTGAAACCGGAACCAGACCGAGAGCCGTCAGTTTGATCTTTCCATCCGGACCGACGAAGAAAGTGGTCGGGATCGACGTCACACTGGAAAACGGCGCCGGCGGGGTACTGTGGATAGAAGCCACCGTGTAGTTAATACCCTTCTTTGCGACGAAGTCCTTCAGAACCTCAGGCGACTCATTGGATATGGCCAGAATCGCCAGTTGGTCGCCGTTGTACGCTTTGCGCAGCTCCATCAGGTGAGGAATCTCCGCGTTGCATGACGGACACCACGTCGCCCAGAACACCACCAACAGGTTCTTGCCGTGATAGTCGCTCAACTTGTGCGTCTTGCCATTGATATCCTCAATCGCAAAATCAGGCACCGCCTTGCCGTCCCATGCGGGGAATGCGGCTTCCCACGTTTGGGCGGCCTTCACAATGCCCTCCAACCCCGCGGGTCCCTTGGCCGGAGCCGATTGAGAAACTGCCGGGTTGCGATCAATCGCCGCAAACGCCACAACTACTGCAACCGCAACCACCCCCGTTGCGATCCAGCCTGCATTTCGTAGAACGTTCTTCCTACTCATTATTGTTTACCTTCCGTTAAACCTCTCCCTCCCCGAAATCCACTCTTGATTTCCCCCATACATACATTCAACAACCTCGGCGAGGATTCTCTTCTTTTCGAGGTCGCCAAGAGAACGTACTTCACCACCGGCGTGGTATCGAGTTGTCTTCATCAGCGTTCTGCCTCGGCGACCCATAACTCTTTCCTCACGGGCGCAAATCCTGAGGGTGCGGAGTACTCGTTATGCCCTGCCTCCACTGCATCTGGTTCATCGACACCGTTTGGTGGTTGTATCCGCCCTGACAACCCGTGATTACCGCGATAGAAACCAGGACCAAAACCATTGCTACCATTCTCTTTACGTTCATGGCATTTCTCCTTAAGCCTTCTGATCCGAGTACATTCGCCGGATCTTAAATTCCCTTTACAAAATCGAGTTTACACATGGCCACACAAGTCTCCCATAAGCAACTGCCTTAATTAGGCACAGAGTTTTGCGTAAGCCTTCTTCAGATCACTAATTTCGATCATCTGTATATACGATTAGTTTAGTCCTATTTGTTCGCAGAGATTTTCGATAAACCGTGAAATTTAAGAGACCGCCCTATAATATCGTGCGTCTAAGCGAGCATTTCAGCTAAATCTTCATCTACTGCGCCGATCGGCTTGATATTATATTTTTCGGCCAGGAGGTTCAGCACGTTCGGACTGACGAATGCGGGCAGGCTCGGCCCGAGCCGGATGTTCTTGATTCCTAAATACAGTAGAGTCAAGAGGATAGCCACGGCTTTCTGCTCGTACCACGATACGGCCAGGGAGAGTGGCAGATCGTTCACGCCGCACTTGAACGCCTCGGCCAAGGCCGTGGCGATCTTGATGGCGGAGTAGCAATCGTTACACTGGCCTGTATCGAGCAAGCGGGGAATCCCGTCGATGTCGCCGTAGTCGCGTGCGTTCAGGCGGTACTTGCCGCACGCCGCCGTGAGGATCACACAATCGTCCGGGACCTTCTCGGCCAATTCGGTGAAGTAATTGCGTCCGGGCTTGGCGCCGTCGCAGCCACCGATGAAAAAGAAGTGCCG
>CAYZAH010000439.1:0-4423 GCA_964475805.1 uncultured Pirellulales bacterium
TCATCACGACCGGCACGCCCTCCGGCGTCGGCCTCGGCACCGGCAACTACCTCAAAACCGGCGACCGCATCGACGCGACCATCCAAAACCTCGGCACCCTGACCAACACCCTCGGCCCCAGGCCCGACAAATTCTACGAACCACTGATATGAGGCATTCATTTTTTTGCGATTTTGCATCACGCTAATCTTTTCCTAACTGTTCTCATGTACGCTGGCGACATTGGCTGGGCCGCCTCGAGGGTCGTCTGCGGCGCGGGGGGGTCCGAAAACAGTCAAAATGACTTGAAAATGAGGGCGTGATTTGGTAAACTGGCCGAATTAGAGGTTTTGGAATGATCGAAGAATGATGCGTACGAGAAGTCTGATCGCGGGGTGAATCTTACACGTCTATCGTAATCCTGCGGGTAACCAAACCCGCACCCAATTGCCAGCCGGTGGAGACCCTATTTAATGTTGGATGAGAGTTACAGACCACAACAGACCATGAATCTCAGTGGCTCAATCAGCTACCGCTATTGCCTGCTGATCTTCATCCTCTGCGGGCTTGGCGTCACGGCCGCCGGTGCGCACGATTGGCCGATGTGGCGATACGACGCCGGGCGCTCGGCCGCCACGCCCGAAGAGCTTCCGGCACAACTACATCTGCAATGGACACGCGATTTAGCCCGCCCAACGCCCGCCTGGCCGGAAAGCCAGGATCGGCTGCAATTCGACGCCTCCTACGAACCTGTGGTCGCGGGAAAGACCCTCTTCATCGGCTCGATGGTGGCCGACCGGGTGACGGCTTATGACACAGAAACCGGGACCGAGAAGTGGCGTTTCTACACCGATGGTCCCGTGCGATTCGCGCCGGTCGTCTACAAGAACAAGCTGTACGTCGGCTCGGACGACGGGCACCTCTATTGCCTGAACGCCGAGAACGGGGAACTGATCCGCAAGTTTCTGGCAGGCCCCGCCGTCAACAAGGTGATCGGCAACCATCGGCTGATCGGCATGTGGCCTGTGCGGGGCGGGCCGGTGCTGTACGGGGACACGATCTACTTCGCCGCGAGCATCTGGCCTTTCATGGGCACGTTCATCTACGCGATGGACGCGGAGACCGGCCGGATCGTCTGGGACAACAGCGGCAGCGGCTCAATCTACCTCATGCAGCCTCATACGAGTCCGGCCTTCGCCGGCGTGGCGCCGCAAGGCTACATGGTGGCGACCGAGGACAAGCTGCTCATATCGGGCGGGCGCTCCGTGCCGGCGGCCTACGACCGCAAGACCGGAGAGTTCCTGTACTTCCACATGAACAAGTATGGCAAGACGGGCACGTGCGAGGTCGTCGCCTCGGGCGATTATTTCTTCAATCGAGAAGCCGTGCACAAGCTCTCCGACGGCATCGCCGTAGCCAAGGGGTCAGCCTCGGTCGTCGAGGACGACGTCATCTTCGGCGAGAGAAATGACACGATCGTGGCCTACAAGCTCGAACCCGGCGCCAAGAAGGCGACAGGCTTGTGGCAAGCGAGAATCCTGGGCGAAGGGGGCAGAGTCTACGTGAAAGCCGGCTCGCGCCTGTATTGCAGCCAGGGCGATCAAGGGCGTATCGCAGCCGTCGATGTCCCCGCAGCCGGCGCCGAGCCAGTGGTTTCATGGCAAGCGAAGGTCAACGGCAAAGTCTGGAGCATGGCGGCCGCTGATGGCAAGCTGTTTGTGACGACACTCGGCGGGAGCATCTATTGTTTTTCGGGCGCACAAACGGAGCCGAAACACTACGTTCCGGACGTCGAGCCTCTTACGGCTGCAAGCCAACGATGGAAAGACCGAGCCGCACAAATTCTGAAAACGACGGATCAAAAAGAAGGCTATTGCTTGCTGCTCGGCCTTGGTACCGGTGAGCTGCTCGGCGAGTTGGTGAATCAATCGCAACTTCATATTGTCGCGCTCGATCCGGACGCCAAAAAGGTCGCGGCCATGCGTCGAAAGTTCGATGACGCGGGATTGTACGGAACTCGTGTCGCGGTGCACGTCGGTGACGTAACGACCGCGCAGCTTCCTCCCTACATGGCGAATCTGATCGTGTCGGAAGACCTCAGAGCCGCCGGCTTCCAAAAAGGCGATTTGTTCCTCGAACGCGTTTTCCACTCGCTGCGTCCCTATGGCGGCACGGCTTGTTTCTCGATGGCGAGAAGGAGACATGCCGGCATTCTCAGGCGGGCAACCAAACTGGACTTACCCGGCGGCAAAGTCACTAGCTCGGGCAGACTGCTCATGCTGAGCCGAACGGGCCGCCTGCCCGACTCGGCCGACTGGACGCATCAATACGCCGACGCCGCCAATACCGTGATGTCGAAGGACAAAAGCGTCAAGGCGCCGCTTGGTCTTCTGTGGTTCGGCGGCCCGTCGAATGACAAGGTCCTGCCTCGCCACGGTCACGGGCCCTCGCCCCAGGTCGTCGGAGGCCGGCTGTTCATCGAAGGACGAAACATGCTCCGCGCGGTGGACGTCTATACAGGCCGACTCTTGTGGGAAAGAGACTTCGAGGACCTGGGCAAGTACTACGACAATACGTCTCACCAGCCGGGCGCGAACGAAATCGGAAGTAACTATGTCACTGTCTCGGATGCGGTTTACTTAGTCTACGGTGACACGATTCACATGCTCGATCCGGCGACGGGCCGGACAATCGCAGAATTCTCGATGCCGGGCGAGGACAAGCCGCACTGGGGCACCCTCGCGGTCCAGGACAACTTGCTGCTCGCGACCGCCTCGCCGCTCCATATCCCGGTGAAAGAACCGAAGGGTGGGCAAGAGCTGCCCGAGGGTATGCAGCCGATTATCAAGAGAGGCGCCGATTGGCAATATCTTGCGGGCGCGCAGCCGGAGGATGGATGGACGCAGCCGGACTTCGACGCCGAAAGCTGGAAGACAGCATCCGCAGGCTTCGGATTTGGCGATGACGACGACGAGACGCCGCTGGAGGACATGAAAGGCCACTACACGGCCGTGTACATACGCAAGTCGTTCAATCTGTCAGATGCACAAGACATCCTCGAGTTAGGCGTGGCGATCAACTATGACGATGCCTTCATCGCCTACCTGAACGGCAAGGAGGTTCTAAGGGTAGGGGTCGGCAAGGGCCGCGGCGCCGGCGCCCGTGATATCAAGAGCCATGAGGCCGAAGGTTACGTCTATTTTCGCATCGACGACCACGGCAGCCTTTTGCGCAAAGGTGTGAACGTGTTGGCTATCGAGGGACACAACGACGGCGTCAACAGCAGCGACTTCACGCTCGATCCGTATCTTGTCGTTCGACGGGAAGGGCAACCCGATACGGAGAAGAAGCGCGTTCCTTCCGGCTGGAGTGACATTTCCGGAGTAACGGCCAACGCCGACTACGCTTCGAGCAGCAGGATGCTCGTCGCGATGGATCGACACACAGGCAAGATTCTTTGGAAACGCGACGCGCAGTACTCCTTCCGTCATAACACCGTCATCGCAAGCGACGATAAAGTCTTCTGCATCGACGGGCTGACCGAAGCCAAACTCGCCTATCTTCGACGCAGGGGACTGAACTCGGATAGCGAACGCACGCTGTATGCGTTGGATGCGAGGACAGGAAAGCCGGTCTGGAAAGCGACGGAGGGTGTTTTCGGGACGTGGTTAGCGTATTCCGCCGAGCACGACGTTCTGCTCGAAGCGAGCAGCCGGTCCGGCGACCGGGCGGCGGACGAGGCGGACAGGGGAATGGCCGCCTACAGGGCGTCGGACGGCAAGGTGCTCTGGCGGACCGACGATAGTTACAAAGGCCCGCCGCTCCTCCACCACAATTGGATCATCACGCAGACCGGCGGGGGCAGCGCGTCAGCCGCCGCGGAGGCGAAGGTCTTCGACCTGCTGACCGGCGAGACCGTCACGCGCAAACATCCGATGACCGGCGAGACGATACCCTGGAGCTGGATCCGCTTCAAAGGATGCAATACGGCTATCGCCAGCGAAAATCTGCTGACGTTCCGCTCGGCCTCCGGAGCGTTTGTGGACCTGACCGCGGGCCAGGGCACGGCCAGTATCGGCGGCTTCAAGTCCGGCTGCACGTCGAACCTCATCATCGCTGACGGCGTCATGAACGCCCCGGACTACACGCGGACGTGCACTTGCAGCTACCAGAACCAGGCCTCGCTCGCTTTGGTTCCCATGCCCGAGGTGGCGTACTGGACGTTCGATTACTATCGGCATCCGAACGAGCCGAAGGCGGTCAGGCAGGTGGGGATCAACCTCGGCGCGCCGGGCAATCGCTAC
The DNA here is from genome assembly GCA_964475805.1 of uncultured Pirellulales bacterium. GTDB lineage: Bacteria > Planctomycetota > Phycisphaerae > Sedimentisphaerales > Anaerobacaceae > JAFGTG01. The sequence continues at coordinate 4,284 of CAYZAH010000439.1, forward strand.
ACGAACAACGGCACGCTGTGGCTGGAGTTCCCCAGCGTCGGAGGCCCGTCACCCGACGTTCCCGTTCGAGCCGAATACGACCAGCCTCATTGGTTCCGTCAGAACAGCTTGCGCTTGCAAGGCAAGTACAACTGGATCGC
>CAYZAH010000440.1:0-4416 GCA_964475805.1 uncultured Pirellulales bacterium
ACCCCAGGAATGCAGAGATTCGGCCGCTGAACAACCCCTTGCTGAAGAAGCATCACCGGTGCAAGATGACGACCGGGAAGATGATACTGAACAGCAGAAGGCCGATTCAGAACCGACTGATACGACCTCGCAACTCAAGATGACAGGTGAACGTTTGCTCTCTACACTGGCAACGCTTCCTCATCTTCACAGCAAGTTGAAGTGGAAAGAGGGCGATGCCCAGCCAGTTGTAGTTGGTTTGGAGTCACGGATCGCTGAACTCAGCACCTACAGCGAGCAGTTGCAGAGTTCGATCCGCGATACCAAGGTTCAACACGAACAGATACAGCAAGTAAGTGATAAACTGGAGCAACGTCTTCAGCAGTGGACCGACGAATTGGACTCGCTTAATGAGACATGGCAGCAAGCCACGGATGAACATGACCGCGTCGTGGATGACCTGGGCAAGCAGATTTCTGAACTCATTGCCTACGATCATCAACTCCATGACCAAAGCACCGGCTATAGGCAGCAATACTACGATGTTGAACATGAACGTGACGATCTGCAGCAGCGATTTGATGGATTGAGCTATGAGCTGCAAACTGCCAACGACGCATTACAGCAAACGATCGACGAAAAACACAATTTGGAAAATGACCTTCGGGCACAAATTAACGAGCGCGACCGCCAACTGGAAACGTTGCAGCAAAAGTACACCGAGCTACTGCAGAGTTCTGAACAACAAGCCGAGGATTTGACATCTGCGGAAGACACACTCCATCAGATTGCCAACAAACGAGGATTATCCGCCTTTTTCGCACTTCGCCGTGTGCGCAACCGGTTAAAGAACAAACAAGATACGCCCCACCAGCACAAGGCTGACGTGGAGAGTACGATCGAAGGTTTTGTCGCTGAGAACAAACGGTTGACGGCTTGCATATCCGACCGAGAGCAACAAAGCGCCCAACTTCATAATGAGTGTAATGAGTTGAGAAAACGACTTGAAGTCTTACACGGTGAAATGCAGGGTGCCAACAATACGATACGACAATTAACTGATGAGTGTGAGCAGGCCAAAATCGATCTGAAAAGCCAGGTCGCAGCATTGACCAGCAGGAACACACAACTACAGGACGGCGTTGCCGAGTACGAGCAGCAATGTGAGACTCTGACACAGCGCATTGCGATTTTGGATAAGGATTTGATCTCAGCTAAGGACGACGTGGCACGTCTCACCAGTGAACGAGCACAATGTGAAGAGGACTTACAGAATCAGCGAGAGCTTCTCCGGGAGGAGACGGAGGAAAAACGCGCTGAACTTGAGCGACATTACGAGCAAAAGGTGGCTGAACTAACGGCGGCACAGCAGGCCCTGGAACAGCTTATGCAGGAGCGCGTCCAAGCAGAGACCGATACGAGAAATCAGAGCGACCAGTCCGTCAACGAGAATAGACAGATGCAGGACCGCATCGATGAATATGAACGGCAACGTGAGGTTCTGGAAGAGCGTATCAAAGTGCTTGACGGTGAACTGAAACGCGCTAACCAACAAGTACAGCAGATGACGACTGAACGTGCCCAGTATGAGGCGAGCTTACAGGCTCAACACGATCATTTGCAGCAAGAATTGCAGGAAAAGCGTGCCGAGCTTGATTCACGTCTTGAACGGCAGATCGAGGAACTCGTTTCTGCGAAGCAGACGCTGGAACACATGAGCCCTGAATATGTGCAAATGAAAGCTAATTTGAGAAGACAAATCACTGAACTCACAGAAAGTAACGGGCAATTGCAGAATCGAATTGCCGAACTGGAACGACGGCAAAACCGGATACTTCAGGAGCGTGATGAACTCTCACAACGTCTCAATGGCGTAAGCAACGAACTTCAGGACGCTAACGAGCGTTTGCAGCAGATGACTCTGGAACGTGAACACGTCGAATCCGACCTGCGTACCCAGGTTGCCAACGTGAACGACCACAATGATCAGCTCCAACGTCAGATCAACGAGGTGAGTCGGCATCGGGACCAACTGCAACACGAGCGCGACGAGCTATCCCAGCGTCTCGACGGGATAAATGATGAACTCCAAGACGCTAATGAGCGCTTACAGCAGATAGCTCTGGAACGCGAACAAATGGAATCCGACCTGCATAATCAGATCACCAGCTTGAATGATCGCAACGATCAGCTTCAGAATCAGATTGACGAGGTGGGCCAACATCGGGATCAAGTGCAGCGCGAGCGCGACGAGCTGTCATGGCGTTTCGATGATGTGAGCAGTGAGCTTCAGGATGCCAATGAGCGCTTACAGCAGATGGCTCATGAACGCGAACAGATGGAATCTGACTTGTATAATCAGATTGCCAGCTTGAACGATCACAACGGTCAGCTTCAGTATGAGATTAACGAGATAAGCCAACATTGGGAGCAAGTGCAGAGCGAGCGCGGCGAATTGTCGTACCGTCTCGATAGTGTAAGCGGCGAGCTTCAGGACGCTAATGAGCGATTGCAGCAGAGGGCCCACGAACGTGAACAGATGGAATCCGACCTGCACAGTCAGATAGCTCGCTTGAATGACCAAAATGCTCAGCTTCAATATCAAATCAACGAGGTAAACCAACGTTGGGATCAATCGCAGCGAGAGCGTGACGAATTGACTCACTGTCTCGACAGTGTAAGTGGCGAGCTTCAGGACGCTAACGAGCATCTGCAACAGATCGCTGAGGAACGCAAGCAAGTCGAGTCCAACCTATGCAATCAGATTGCCAGCTTGAATGAGCAAATCGGTCACCTTCGACATCAGATTAACGAGCTAAGTCAGCACCGCGATCAATTGCAGCATGAGCGCGACGAATTGTCTCAGCGTCTCAACGGGGTGAACGGTGAGCTTCACAAGGCCAATAAGCGGTTGCAGCAGGTCGCTGAGGAACGTAAGCAGGTAGAATCTTACCTGCGCAGTCAGATTGCCAGCGTGAACGATCATAACAGCCAGCTTCAGTGTCAAATTGACAAGGTTAGCCGGCACCGTGATCAATTGCAGAATGAGCATAACGAACTGTCAGAGCATCTCGACGGGGTAACCGGTGAGCTTCAGGGCGCTAACGAGCGGCTGCAACAGATGACCCTGGAACACGAACGGGTGGAATCCGACCTGCACAATCAGATTACCGGCCTGAACGATCATAATGGCCAGCTTCAGCACCAGATTAGCAACTTGTGTCGGCATAGGGATCAACTGCAAGATGAGCGTGATGAATTATCTCAACGTCTCAACGGCGTAAACGATGAGCTTCAAGGCGCCAACAAGCAGTTGCAGCAGATCGCTGTGGAACGCGAGCAGGTAGAGTCTAATTTGCGTGATCAGATTGCGGATATGAACAACCAGAACGGTCAGCTTCAACATCAAATCACCAAGCTGGAAAAACATCGCGATCAGCTTCGACACGAGCGCGATGAATTGTCGCAACGCCTCGACGGTGCTAATGGCGAGCTTCAAGATGTCAACGAGCGGCTGCAACAGATGGCTCACGAACATGAGCAGGTAGAGTCCAATCTGCGTAATCAGATTGCTGATCTGAATGACCAGAATGGACAGCTTCAGTATCAAATTAACGAGATCAGTCAGCACCGCGATCAATTGCGCCACGAGCGTAACGAACTGTCACTGCATCTCGACGGAATAAACGGTGAGCTTCAGGATGCAAACGAGCGGCTGCAACAGATGGCTCACGAACATGAGGATGTGGAGTCCAACCTGCGTAATCAGATTGCGCATATGAATGACCAGAACGGCCAGCTTCAGCTTCAGATGAACAAGGTGAGCCAGCACCGAGACCAACTGCAACACGAGCGCGACGAATTGTCACAGTGTCTCAACGGGGTAAGCGGTGAGCTTCAAGACACCATCAAGCGGTTGCAGCAGATGGCTCAGGAACGCAAACAAGTAGAATCCACCCTGCATAATCAGATTGCTGATCTGAACAACCAGAACGGTCAGCTTCAACATCAGATCATCAAGCTGGAAGAGCATCGCGATCAGCTTCGGCACGAGCGTGATGAATTGTCGCAACGCCTCGATGGTGTCAACAGCAAGCTTCAAAGTGCTAACGAGCGGTTGCAGCAGATGGCCCGCGAACATAAGCAGGCAGAATCCGACTTGTGCAGTCAAATTACTGGCCTGAACGACCAGAACGCTCAGCTCCAATATCAGATCGACGAACTCAGTCAGCACCGCGATCAATTGCAGCACGAGCATGACGAGCTATCACAGCATCTCGACGGAGCAAGCGACGACCTTCAGGACGCTAACGAGCGCTTGCAGCAGATGGCTCGGGACCGCGAACAGGTAGAGTCTGACCTGCAAAATCAGATTGTCGGCTTGAACGATCATAACGATCAGCTTCAGTATCAGATCAACGAGCTAAGTCAACACCG
>CAYZAH010000441.1:0-4415 GCA_964475805.1 uncultured Pirellulales bacterium
AACGAAAGCCGGCCAAACCTATCTCGTCTCCGTAGAGAACTAAACAGCTTCGTGGAAATCGCATTAGCCATAATTTGGTACGTCGCTCTCATCGTCGCACTGACGTGTCACGAAGCCGCTCATGCTTTTACCGCTTTCAAGCTGGGCGACCCCACGGCGTATCACGAGGGCCAGGTCACTCTGGACCCCATACCTCACATCCGAAGGGAGCCGTTCGGCACCATCATCATGCCCATCGTCTCGTACCTGTACGCCGGCTGGATGGTCGGCTGGGCCAGTGCGCCGTACGACCCTTACTGGGCGCAAAGGAACCGTCGAAAGGCCGCGTTGATGGCCCTGGCCGGACCGGGGGCGAATTTGGTTCTCGTCGTGCTCGCGGGTCTGGCTATTCGGATCGGCATGTTGCTCGGCGCCTTTCACGCGCCCGAATCCACATCATTCGAGCACATCACCGCCGCCTCTTCGCCCGGCCTGGCGAATTCTCTGGCGATTGTCGTCAGCATCTTCTTTTCGCTGAACCTGATCCTGTTCGTCTTCAACCTGATCCCCGTGCCTCCGCTCGACGGCAGCGAGATCGTGCTGTTGTTCCTTAGTGACAGAAGCGCGGAACGCTATACGGAGCTAGTCCACAACAGCGGCTTTCGCATCGCCGGCTTGCTCGTCGCGTGGTACGCCCTGGACGTGATCTTAGGCCCGGTCGAGACGTTAGCGCTCAATATCCTCTACCCCGGTGCCGGTTACCACTGAGACGTCGTCGATGAAAGCTGCGCCTTGCCCGACGTAGGCTAATCCGTACGTCATCCTTGTCGCTTCTCGCGGGACGTCGACTGCAATGCGATACTTTTGCCATTCGCTGGAGGTGATTTCCTGCTGCCGGAACAGGGTGGGGGCGTTCCGCATGTCGATCGACAGCCACAGATAGGCAACTCCGTCGCTGACGCGAACCGCTGCACCCAATTGCATCCTCTTCCCCGGGAAATCGGATGCCTTGACGAATTGCATAATATTCCCGAAAGCCTCGCCGAACGACCTGCCCGGAATCCTCTTGATTATCCCACACGTACTACCTTTGTAGGGTTGATCGTGAGAGCCGGTGATCTGATACTCCGCTCGGGATTGACCACCCTGGATCTTCCAGTTCTTGGGTCTTCCGTCTTCGATTTGCTCGAAGTCCAAGTTAGAAGGAGCCTCAAGCGTCAGCATCGATCCCAGGCGGCCGGCTCCTATGGGTCTCGCACTCGTCGTCGATTCGATGAACAACAGTGCATCGTACCCCATGGGAAGTACGCTCGTCGGCCCGTTGCCGGTCTTGAGCGGTGAATTGAAATACCGCCGGACGAGTCCTCTCGGCAACGAGCGAAGATCGAGAATCGCGATCTCAAGGCCCGCCTCGGCAAAGACGGCTTCGACGGAGTCTGCCCGTGCGTTGCTGAATAGCTGGTGAGCGCCCCCAGGCGACGGTTTTGCCTCCGGATACCCCAAGGATTTTCGATTGTACAGCAAACCAAAGACCACCATGTCTTTGCCGTACGTGCGGCGCAGGTACTCGCCCGTGCTCCCACAGCCGGGTGTAGCCACCACGTGAGGGTTGGCCGCCCACAAGATCATTTTGGCTCCCGCTTCATAGTCCATAATCCACCGAACGTTTTCGGCCATGTCGTGATCTCGGAGATCGGAGGAGTCCGTCATGGACGGCGCATCGTAGAATTCAAGATACTGAGAGAGGACCCGGGCGTGTTGAACAACAAGGCTCAACTCTTTTTGACGCTGAGTGTCAAGTAAAGCGGACCGTTGCCCCTCTAAATAACAGATCAGGCGCTCGATTTGGTCGATGGCGTATTCTATCTTCGCTTTTGGGTGTTCTTCCCACTGACCCGCCGTCCATGGATTCATCAGAATCGAGAGAACCTCGTCGTAGTTGTTCGTGCCGCCGATTTTTCTCAGATAGTTGTATACCGCTTTCGCCGAACCCGTAACGGGGTTGTTATCGAAGCCGTAGAATTTCACTTTGTTCTCATGGGTCGAATTGTATTCGCGCATCCAATTGACCAGGGCGAGGATTTCTTCCGTGATCCACGCGGGGTAGACCAGCGCCGCCAGCGCCCTTTGAGGGTCACCATCACCGGTAAGAATATAGTCGTTCAGTTCGAGAGCGCCGGCAAAACTGGCCTCGATCGCAAAGACGCGGAAATCCATTTCCTCGACCAGAAACTCGACCATCCTGTGCTTGACCTGGTAGAATTCGCGATTCAGGTGCGAGGCTTCTCCGAGGGCGACAATCCGGGCGTTTCCGACAATGGCCTTGAGAGGCTGCATGTCTTCGAAGCCTGAATCCGCTTCGACGGTATCCAGGCTGACAGTATTCTTCTTAAGCCACGTGCGCAATTGGGCTTTCTCGCTCGGGGAGAGCTTCGCCGGCCCGGAAGAGAACAATACCAGATGTCGGATGTAGGCGACCCGTGAGCCAAGGAACCACAAGCCCACTGCAACGAGCAAAAAGCCTATAACGAATCGTCTCTTGGTTCGACCGTTCATTCTCGCTTATCTCAATAATGAGATCTGATCGAAGCCGCCTCCTCGAGGCTATTGCACTTGCACCGAAGCATCCGGGTCAAAAGGATTCATCCTGACCGCGAGCGAAAACAGATACGGATAGTCACTTTTCAGGTGTTCCATGTGAGAGAGCCATTCGCGAACCAAGAGTTGATGTGCTCGTCGTATGTCCCCGCTCAAATGGTTGTAGTCGCTCTCCGGCAATCCATCAACCGTCGCTCGGTGTGATAACTCCTCGGCCAGATGAAAGACCGCCCACAGAAGCTCCGTGAATTCGTCGTGCTCCAGCAAGTTGGGATTCTCCAGCAAACCGAGCAGAAACTCTCTCTTGCTAATAAGGAATCCCCGGAGACCTTTAAGATCGCCGAGCCGGCTGTCGATCCTGAAATCGTGACCGCTCAACGCGGCTTGCATCTGTGTGAAATGCTCGGGAGACCATTGGCTGTTCACGAGCAGGCGCTCAGCAATCTCCCGGGCCTTCGCATCGAATCCGCAGAAGGTCTTTAATAACGGCGTGCCCACCTCGCTGAAGAACGCCCCGATCACCATATTGAGCTTCTTCAGCATCGCGCGTTTCTCCCTCTCAGCCAACAGGTGATGGATAATCACCGTGACCAGCAGCACCTCGATGAAAACAAAGGCAATGTCCCCCAACAGGTAGATGAAGATGTGGTGGGCGTCTCTGAAGATCGCATAGTGAAGAGCGTAAAAAAAGACCGACAGCAGGATCAGCACCAGGCCGAAGAGAATCTGCTGGTTCAAATGTATCTTTCGCATAAGTGCTCCTTGATTCGGCTTCGCCGGAGCCAAATCTGACGACGGCGTAAAGCCTATAAAACTATTGCCGAGCGGTCAACATCTTAGTATTCTGGCGAGCGTTCATTAAAATTAGGAGAGCGAACGATGCAAACACGAAAATTGGGTTACACAGATTTGGAGCTGACAACCGTGGGATTGGGCGCCTGGGCGATGGGCGGCCCGTGGTTATACGGCTGGGGACCGCAGGACGACGAACAGTCTATCGCCACCCTCCTGCGCGCGATAGACGAGGGCGTCAACTGGATCGACACCGCGCCCATTTACGGTCACGGCCGGTCCGAAACAGTGGTGGGCAAGGCGCTGAAGCAGATGAGCCAAAAACCGCTCGTCGCCACGAAGTGCGGCTTGTGCTGGGATGAGAAAAGTGAAAGAATTCCTCGCCTGAAGGCTGAAAGCATCCGTGCTGAGTGTCACGACAGCTTGCGAAGGCTCGACATCGATACGATAGACCTCTACCAAATGCACTTCAACGAGCCGGACGAGGACATCGAAGAGGGTTGGACGGAAATGGCCCGGCTCGTCGAGGAAGGCAAGGTGCGGTACATCGGCGTATCGAACTTCACGGTCGGGCAAATCGAACGCGCACAGAAGATTCATCCCGTCGCCTCGCTTCAGCCGCCCTACAGTATGCTCCATCGCGAAGTCGAAGACGACTTGTTGGACTTTTGCGGGAAGAACAACATCGGCGTTGTCGTCTATAGCCCGATGCAAAGAGGGTTGCTAACCGGCAAATTCACTGCTGAACGTGTGGCCAAATTACCCGAAGGCGACCATCGAAAAGCGAATCCGGATTTCCAGCCGCCTCAATTCGACGCCACGATGCAGCTTGTCGAGCAGTTGCGGCCCATCGCAGAACGCTCCGGCCGGACCCTCGCCCAATTAGCGATTAGCTGGGTCCTGCGCCGGCCCGAAGTCACCGCCGCGATCGTGGGTTCGCGCCGGCCCGACCAAATCGTCGAAACCGCCCAGGCGTCGGACTGGGATCTGAGTCAGGAAGACATCGAACGCATCGAGCAGTTGCTGGCCGAGCGTCAGGCAAAAGT
>CAYZAH010000442.1:0-3368 GCA_964475805.1 uncultured Pirellulales bacterium
CGACCTTTCGCGTCGAACAGTCCATGAAGCACATGTTGATGGCCCGACTGTGCCGATCCAGGGCGAAGCGGCACATGCTGCTCGTCCACGCCGTCGAGGGATCGACCTCCCACCAGTCACGCATGATCGGCGGTTTGGACTCGCTCTCGAACGCGGGATGAGCGGGGTCCGGATGGGTCGCCGGCTGGCCTCCATACCACGTGCAATCGCCCAGGATGGGGATGTTGCTGGTGTCCTTGCAGAGATCGGTTTTCCAGTGCAGCTCGGGCGCGTCGAGCCAGCCGTCATCGCCCGGCTCTAATGTATTGATCCAGTGGTTGACGCCGTAGCTGCCGTAGTCCCCTTCGTAGAAGTATTTCGTCGGGATGCCCGGCCCCCAGACGCGCTTAATACTGCCGGAACGTCTCCAGTTGGCATCTCCCGTACCCGGATCGACCAGTAAGCACGCTTGTTTGGCCACCGGACAGACGCGGAATTTCTCTACGTCGCCATACAACAGCCCCAAGGCCCGCATCCAGGTGCCCGCCGGGTCTTGCTTCCGGCAATACTCGATCCAGTACTTATTGTTGTTATCCATCGTGTACATAGCGATGATCGTGCCCCACTGTTTGAGATGGGTTTTACAAACTGCCCCTCGCGCCTGCGCCCGAGCCTTCGACAAAGCCGGCATGAGCAGCGCGAGCAGGAGAGCGATAACGGAAATGACAACCAGCAATTCGATGAGTGTGAACCCGCTACACAACCGGCGGATAAAACCGTCTCGCTTCTTCATGGTCATGTCCTTTCCCTGCGATCTCCACATGATTTCCTCATCTGGATCACCAGTAGGCTCCACATTTCGGCGAAGGTCGATCGTATGCCACGCTACCAAAGATCATACCACGCCCAGCCGCAAAAAGCCAGGGAATACTATCCGGGTTTTGCTTGATTGGCGTTTGGTCAAAGGTACAAGCCGTTGAGATAGAGCAAATCGCTCGGCACGAGGCATTGGAATATAGAAGGGAGAAATTAGCAATTGTTCGTTCGCAAGGTTGTGTGAGCCATAACCTTGCCACCCGTACTGCTGGTTTTGTGTAATTCAAAGGGCCTGATTCGAAAATAGATAGAACCATGTTGAGGACGGATTTGTATTTACAGGATAGACTGTGGCGTTCATAATATGAGAGTGGCTCTTTGGGAATAGGGGGCACGGTGAGAAAAAAGAGAACTGGGAATTGGCTTGGTAAACTGTGATAGGAAAACAGGATGTTCATTAAAGAAAGGAATCTGCTATGAGACGAATTGTGTTGACGTGCGTGATTGGGGTGGTCAGCGGGTTTTTGGTGGCTGGGTGCGCTACGGCACCTAAGAGCGCCGAGGGCAAGGCCGAACTGAACACCAAAGTGCAGAATGCCATCAGCAAGGCCAAGAAGTCGGATCCCGGATTGCAGAAATTCTTCGACGAGGCAGCGGGCTATGCCGTTTTCCCCACCGTGGGCAAAGGCGCTATCGGCGTCGGCGGGGCGTATGGCAAAGGCGAGGTGTACCAGGCGGGGCAACTGGAAGGCTATTGTACGCTGACGCAGGCCAGCATCGGCTTCCAACTGGGTGGCCAAGCCTATACCGAACTGATTTTCTTCGAGAGCCAGGCCGCTCTGGATCGCTTCAAGACGGGCAACTTCGCCTTTGCGGCACAGGCCTCGGCGGTCGCGCTCAGGTCGGGCGCCTCAGCCAACGCGAAGTACGCGAACGGCGTCGCCGTCTTTACGATGGGAGAAGCCGGCCTGATGTACGAAGCCTCGGTCGGCGGGCAGAAGTTCAGCTACGAGCCGAAATAGAAGCGGGCCTTGAGGGGCGGAAACCTATCCAGCTTCAATGGTTTGGCCGTGTGTTTCTAAGCTCACACCAGGTTCTGTACAGTCTTTCGTAATGGGCTTGTGTGGCTTGGGCCAGCATGGTCAGGGTGTGGACCGTATCGGCGCTATCACCGTCGAAGACTTCGAAATATTTGTTTTCGATGAATCCTTCTTCGAGTTGAAGAGCCGTTGACAGGGCGTCCGTAAATAGAAAATCCGATTGACGCGCCCGTTCGGCCAACTGCATCACGTGGCCTATCGAAGACTGGATGGTTGCGATGGGGAGCCTTTCGACGGCAAAATCCTCATCGTTTTTTTCCATTCTGTCTCGGAGTATAACGAGCCAGTTGGCGTGTTGAACTTCCTCATGGGCCAGTTCTGTCCAAAATTCCTCGTGTTCCGGAAACTTCTCAGCATAGACCTCGTACAGGCGAGCGACTGCCTGTTCGTGCTCTTTTAAGGCATCGACGATCTCTTCAGCTTCTTGGGTCGTCTTCATCGTTCTGTTCTCCTTCTGTCGAAACAAAAATATCTTCGATTCAACTCATCATCGGCATTTCGGAGAAATCGAATAAATATTTTCTTCGGGCCAAACAACACGTCTATCGCAGACCGTTCGATGAGCATAATGCGAGGCACATGAGCGGGAAGTCCTTGACAATTCATAACCGATGGATTTCAACGTTATCGTCAGAAGATCGTGTGTATAGTGTTGTTGAGGGCTAAAAGGCTTTAAAGTCGTATTTCTTTGAAAGGAGCGTATGATGGGGCGGTATCGTATTGTGGGATGTCTCGGAGCGTTTTTGATTCTGGTTTCACTTCTGCCGTTGTCAGCCGGGGAGAACGCAGCCGGGCTTAAGGTCGGGGATAAGGCGCCGTTGTTCAATGCCAATGACCAATCGGGGCATCTTTGGCAAGCGGGCAAAGTGCTTAAGAGTGAACAGTATCTGGTCATCTATTTCTATCCGGCTGCGATGACCGGTGGGTGCACAGCGCAGGCGTGCGCCTACCGCGATGCTTCGGCGCCTCTTGAGCAAGAGGGGGTTTGTGTGGTCGGAATCAGCGCCGATCCGGTGGTAAATCTCAAATACTTTCAGACCGAGCATGGGTTGAATTTCCCTCTCTTATCCGACGTGAACGGCGATATTGCCAGGCGGTTCGGCGTGCCCATAAGAAATGGCGGGTCCATCAAGCGAACCGTTCAGGGCAAGGAGGTGACGCTGGAGAGGCCGTACACCTTTGCCCGATGGACGTTTATCATCGATCCTTCGGGCAAGGTCGTGTACAAGAACACCGGTGTCGACGCGGCTAAGGACCCGCAAACCGTAATCGATTTTCTCAAATCACACAAATGAACGGATGCTGCGCTATCAGGGCGTTCACCTGAGTTACGGGACTTATCCCGTAGGTAGCCACGGTCATCGGGGACGTGTTCAGATGCATATTAGTGAATTTCAAGGTTTGATCTCACGGAAGTACGAGAAGCGAGACCGGGAGCGGGGGATTCCGGGGACGTTTCTGTGGTTTATCGAG
>CAYZAH010000442.1:3378-4412 GCA_964475805.1 uncultured Pirellulales bacterium
CCCGTCATCCCATCACGTTGGCCGAGTTCCAGCAGTTGATACGCGACATGTACCTGCCCAAGGACCTTGCCCGCGGTGTCGACGGCACCTTCATGTGGTTGATCGAGGAGGTCGGTGAGTTGGCCACGGCGCTGGCGGGGGACGATCAGGCCAATCGCGAGGAGGAGTTCGCGGACGTCTTCGCCTGGCTCTGCACCTTAGCGAATATCAGCGACGTGGACCTGGAGAAGGCTTGCGACAAATACACGGGCGATGGTGTTGACGGCTTCAAACCGAAGTGATTTATCACTCGTCACTCGCTTCGATTGGCTTGGTCCTCGTCGCCGATTTCGTCAGGATGCTGGATATCCGTGTCCTTGCCTGCCGCGGCCAAGGCGCGATAGAAACACCAGCCCAAGCCGCAAATGATAAGCAGAAAGACCGCACCCAGGATGACGTAGGAGACCGTGCTCAACTCGTGTTGCGGCGTGTGAATCGGCATTTCCGTCGGTTCCGACTTGGTCGTCGAGTAGATCAGGGACAGGGCGATAAAGCCGCCGACGTCCACGATGCCGACCAATCCTCCCCATCGAGCAAACCAGGAAGACTGCGAAGTCGAGCGGTTGTATTTGTTCAGAAGATAGTGGCCGAGAATCGCCGCCGCAACGGCCGGAGGCAACGACAGCCAGAGAATCGCTTTTTCATTCCGTCCCTGCGTTGCCCATCGCAACAATACGACGATCAGCCCGGCGGAGGCGACGGCCAGCACAAGAGCGATGATCCCGGCGCCCCGGCCCTTGACTTCGAGCCGGGCCTCGGGTCTGTCGGGAGGCTGCACGTCCCGGCGGCCTCGCAGACTGCTGACGATGATAGCCACAATGGGAACGAGCGCCATCACACCCAGTCCGACGCAGTTGGTTAGAATCCAGCTTCCGTCCGGCCTGCGAATCAAGCCTCCCTCCCGCGTCAGGTCCTCGAACAAGCTCCAGAAGAACAGCGAGCAGAGGACGAGCGGGATGAATATCCGGATCAAAACGTCCCACCACTTGCCTAAC
>CAYZAH010000443.1:0-4404 GCA_964475805.1 uncultured Pirellulales bacterium
GAATCTGTTAGCCGTTCAGGGATTGAATTACCGGATAGATAGCCCGGGGTTGCTGATCCTTCCGGAGCTTGTGGCGATGACGCACGTCTATGCCGACGCACCGCCGGGCTATTTCCTCACTCCGACGCCCGGAAAACCGAACAATATTGCCGTCGAAAAACTGGGGCCGATTATTTCCGGCCATGAATTCTATCCCGAAATTCCTGGTGAAAATGACGATCTGTGGGTCACGGTACGAATTGAACCGTCTTCCGACCCCATAGATACTGCCGAGTTGCATTACCGGGTGATGTTCAACGACGAAGTGACTGTCTCTCTGCGCGACGACGGCAACAATGGTGACGGAGCGGCCGACGATGGGATATACGGCGCGCGCATCCCCGCCCGGACCGCCAGAGCCAGAGCGGGACAGATGGTTCGCTGGTCTATCACCGCCACGGACACGGCTGGACGCAAATCCTCCTTGCCGGCGTCGATCGATCCACAGGAATCGCCTCAGTATTTTGGCACCGTGGTGAACGATCCGAGCATTGTGAATCCTCTGCCGGTCCTGTACTGGTTCATTGAAAACCCGTCTGCCGCCAATACCGACGCAGGGACGCGCTGTACTTTGTACTATGACGGCGAGTTTTACGACAACCTCAGAATTAACCTCCACGGCCAATCCAGCCGGGGCTTCCCAAAGAAAAGCTACAACATCGACTTTCATCCCGGCCACAACTTCAAGTGGGCGCCTGGCGAGCCTCGTGCCGACGACATCAACCTGATGACGACCTATCCCGACAAGGCGCAGATGCGCAACATTTTGGCCTATGACACCTATCGCGACGCGGGCTGCGCCTACCACTGGGTCTTTCCGGTCCGCGTCCAACAGAACGGAGAATTCTGGGGGACCGCCCACGTCATGGAGAATGGCGACGAAGACTGGTTGATTAGGATGGGCGTGAACGCCGAGGGGGCGCTCTACAAGATGTACAACGGATTCAACAGTGCGGCGAATGCAATCAACGGCGCTGAAAAGAAGACGCGAAGGGACGAAGACAATTCAGACCTGGAGGCGCTCTACGAGGGACTGAGTCTCTCGGGCGAGGCACGCCGTCAATTCCTTTATGACAACGTGGACGTTGCAGAGGTAGTCAACTTCCTGGCCATACGCTTCATTACGGGCGACACCGATTGCTGTCACAAGAACTACTATTTCTACCGCGACACGGGCATCACCGACGAGTGGCAAATGTGGCCCTGGGACGTGGACCTGAGCTTCGGGCGAGTGTGGAACTCTTCCGAGACGTACTGGAACGAAAACCTTCTTCCCAATACGCGGCTGTTTGTCGGCGGGGGCAACCGTCTTCCGGACGCCATTTTCAACACTTCGGAAACGCGGCAGATGTACCTGCGCCGCATACGAACGCTTATGGATGAATTGCTCATGCCGCCGGATACGCCCGAGGAGCAGTTGTATTACGAGCCGCAGATCGACGTGCTGGCGACTTTGATCGCTCCCGACGCCGCCCTGGACGCGGACAAATGGGGCTCGGACGCCTGGGGTAATGGCTCGACCTCTCCCTGCTGCCCGCAATCCTTGTGGGAAGCCGCCGAGGAGTTGAAGACCTACTATCTGCCCGAGCGCCGGCGTCAACTCTTCGACCACTTGCTTGCAGGGTCCAATGAGATCCCCAGCGCGCAGCCAAGCCGCACGATTGTCGATTTCGGCACGATCGACACCAGTCCATTCAGCAGCGATCCCAACGAGCAGTTCATTCAACTGCGAAATCTAAATCGTTTTGCAGTCGATATTTCCGGCTGGACGTTGAGTCGGGGACAAGACCCCGCCGAGGTTCTGTTCACCTTCCGCGGCGGCACCGTCATCCCCATCGACGGAACGATTTACGTCGCCGCCAACCGGGTCGCCTTTCGCTCCCGGAGCATCGCCCCCACGGGCGGTCAGGCTCTGTTCGTCGTCGGCGACCTCATCGGCCGGCTCGCCCCCCGTGACGAAACGCTTCACCTGACCGACAGGCAACAGGTAACGGTGGCATCAGTTGTTACGACTCAGACCGGCAGGCGGTAAGGAAAAATGAGAATATCGAATAACGAATATTGAATTGCGAATGTCGAAGTAAAACGCGATCCTGACGGTATCATTGTCGCCTTCATAATTCGATATTCGGCGTTCGACATTCGATATTCAAAAAACGAGGCCGTTCAGGTATTCCTCCACGTTCGTATACCCGTCACCGTTACGGTCTCCGGTCGCATCGCTCGGATCGTCGGCGTCTAACCCATTCAGTATCTCCCATTCGTCCGGCATTCCATCGTGGTCGCGATCCGCAGGTGGCGTCCCGCTGGCCAATTTCGGATAGCCGCCCACGTCCGTGGGCGAGTCGATAATTGCGCCCGTCTTGTTCTTCACGTTGGCGACAATGCGCTGGTCAACATCGTCGCGGATGGGCCGCGTCGTCCCACAATCGGCAAGAACCTGTTCCAATGCCTCGGCGGCATCGAACGTGGTCACTGGCGGGACGGCAAAAGGATCGGTCGAACTATACGATTCCGGCGCATGTTGTTCCCCATCCCAGCCATACTTGACGACGTTCCAGTCCGCAACCGACGCATCGGGCCGACGCGGGCCGATATTGCCTTTTGCGTAGATTCGCGGCGTTCCCCGTTCCGGGTCGATTAGAATTTCATACGGTCCGGTTTTTGTCGAAGGCCCAGGCAAAAAGACATTGCCGACGAAGTTCAAGAACGAGTTCGAATCGTGATCGACAACCTCGGCACCCAGAACGCCCCAGTCGTAGATGACGTTGTTGACGAAATCGTGTGTGCCGCCCTCGATGATCAGAGGATTGCGGAAATCGTTGTGTGCCAACAGGCAATGATGCACGGAGACGTTGTACGAGCTATCCCCAATCAGCAGACCGGCGCTGTGCGTTTTCTTGCGATGACGGCTGTGATTGAGGGCCTCGCTGATGATCGACCAGGAAATGGTGACATCATGCGCGCCATACCATGTGCTGATCGTTTCGTCCTCCGACCAGCTCGCCGAAACGTGGTCCAGCACGACGTGATGCGCCCCATCCGAATCACCCTGTCTTCCGAGAATCTCGACGGCGTCGTTCGTGTCCGGCTGCACCGATCCTTCGTTGCCTGGCCGGATGCGAATGTGCCGGATCAGAACGTCGTGAGTGCAGATGACAAGCCCGGCGTTCTTGATGCAGATCCCCCCGCCCGGAGCCGTCTGGCCGGCCACCGTGACAAATGGGCAAGCGATGAAAAGCTGAGTTCTCAGCTCAATCGTCCCACCCATGCGAAACACAATGATCCGAGGCCCAGGAACATTCAGCGCAGCGCGAAGTGAGCCGGGGCCATCGTCTGCAAGCGTTGTCACTTCAAGGACTCTGCCGCCCCGCCCCGCGGGCGTATCCGTGCCGAATCCCTCCGCTCCAGGAAACACGGGCAACCCGGCTAACGGCGTGAATGGCCTCGGTGTGCTGGGATTCTTCGGTGTCTTCGGTTCGAGAGCGCGTAACAACATGGGAATTGCGAAAACGACCGCGAAGGCGACAAGGAACGACCCGCCGACGCCCGCGCACACCACACCCATGACACGTGTGCGAGCCCGGCGAAACATCCTCACGCCAAGGACCATCGCCGCCAGCGGGCTAACGACCATGAGGCCGAGCGTAACCCACGGCCCCGGAAACTTCATCAGGTAAGCGTAGAAGATATCGGTAACTCGCAATATGAACAGGATCGCCAACAACCAGAGCGCGAATGCCACCGCCAACAAAGCCAAGGCTATCCCAGTCTCAAGTCTCGTAACGGATCTCATACTCGATTGCCTATTCCCGATCATTGTTTCGACGCGATAACAGGATGCACAGTATCTCTGATCTTGTCAACTCTGTCATCCTATCTTGATTCTTGGTCCCGTAATCTCGCCGGCCATCGCCAATCGCTCGACATAACCGCCCCGCGACTTCCCCGCGAAAGACCTGCAAAATGGAGGTTTTTCACGTGAGCGGCCATATCGCCAAGAACCGGGTTCACAATCACGGCGTATTGGTTTACAATACCGCCCTTGGCTGGTGAGAGAACCGGATTCTGACTCGGGAGAAAAATCTTGGAAACTACTCGCGTTAACAACCCGTTATTGGAGCGGCTGAAAGACAATTTACAGGGCGTCATTTACGGCAAGAGCGAATGTATCGACGTTTTGATCGTCGCGCTGTTGGCCGGTGGGTCCGTTCTGATCGAAGACGTGCCGGGCGTAGGCAAGACGACCCTGGCCAAAGCCCTGGCCAAGAGCATCGACGCCAAGTTCCGCCGGGTGCAATTCACTCCAGACCTGCTGCCTGCCGACATTCTTGGCTCATCTATCTATAATCCCGTCAGCGGAGA
>CAYZAH010000444.1:0-4402 GCA_964475805.1 uncultured Pirellulales bacterium
TAGTCGGAACAGGCTACAAAATCCGACTCAAGCACGCAAATATGTTCATCCGGAGCAACATCAACTATTGCTCCTATAAGGATTTATGCAGGATACATTTTTACACCGTACGCCATAGGTATAGGTACCGACTTGTAGCGTTTCCATTTTCCGCTTTACACGTTGGCGTGGACGGATAAAATGGTCCCCAGTTATTGATTTGTGGTAACCTATTTATCCGGACAGAGAACATGTCTGAATCCATGAAAAAAGCCATAAAGATCTTTCGAAGGCACGGTGGGGTGCTTCAGACAGGAGAGGCAATCAATAATGGGATTCACCCTCGTACCCTCTATGCAATGCGAGACGAGGGAACCATAGAACGCCTCTGCCGGGGAACATACCGTCTGGCTGACCTGCCCCCACTGACCAATCCCGATTTCGCCACGGTGGCAGCCAAGATCCCGAAAGGCGTCATTTGCCTGATATCCGCTCTCTCTTTCCACGAGATCACCACTGAGATCCCTCATGAGATCCACGTGGCGACCCTCAGAGACACCAAATATCCCCGACTCGACTATCCCCCGATCAGGATATTCCGTTTCTCCAGAAACGCCTACACGGAGGGGATTGAAACCCACACAATTGATGGGATGAAGGTGCGAATATACAGCCCCGAGAAGACCATCGCGGATGCCTTTAAGTATCGAAATAAGATTGGGCAGGACGTGCCGGTCGAAGCACTGAAGCTCTACTGGGCAAAGAAGAAGCCCGATATCCACAGCTTGCTTCACTATGCATCCATTTGCAGGGTCTCCAACGTTATTCAGCCCTATATCGAGACTCTCACATGAGCCAGAACAAGCCAACGAACATCTCCGCATCCGTGCGGCAACGATTGCTCAATAAGGCTCGACAGAGTAATCGACCATTCAATGAGTTAGTGCAGTACTACGCCATTGAGCGGTTTCTATCCCGTCTGGCACAGTCGAAATACTCGTCGAGTTTCATTCTGAAAGGGGCACTTCTATTCACAGTATGGAACATCTCTGACTCTCGTGCGACGATGGACATTGACCTGCTGGGCCGTCTCAGAAACAATGCTGATTACGTTGGACACGTCTTCCAAGAAATATGCAATATCGCCATTGAGGAAGACGGCGTTGTCTTCGATTCGGCCAGTGTCATTGTGGATACAATTGCCGAGGCCGCAGAGTACAATGGCCTGCGAGTCCATTTGTCAGGACTTCTTGATACGATTAGGCTTCGAATACAGATAGACATCGGCTTCTCTGACATAGTGACGCCGAGGCCATCCATACAGGATTACCCTAGCCTTCTGGAAATGGATCGGCCTCAGCTAAACTGCTATAGTCGTGAGAGCTTCATTGCTGAAAAGTATCAGGCGATGGTTCAACTGGACATGATTAACAGCCGCATGAAAGACTTTTACGACATATGGTTCCTGTCTCGAACTCAGAGTTTCAATGGATCTGCGCTTGCTGAGTCGATCCGTGAGACGTTTCGGAACCGAAACACTGAGATTACGGCCAGTCCAACAGTTTTCTCAGAGGTGTTCAAGCAGGATCCCACAAAGCAAAGACAATGGAATTCATTTCTAAAAAGGGCCAGAGTCGTTGGCGTGTCGGAAGAGTTTGCGACAATTGTCTTGGAGGTGTCGGCATTCCTGATGCCTGTCTCCGAAGGACTTATTGAGCATGATGGCTTCAATAAGACTTGGTATCCTGACAAGGGCTGGAATTAAGATGCATGACTGTGATTATTTAAGGTCCTACACCTTTCTGCCGTTACGTAGTTCGTCAAAAAGTTCGTCAGTGAGCAGTGGATACTGAGTTGTAATTCATTTGGGTGTTCACATGTATACCACTTGTAATCCTCACTGTACGCTCAAAAATGCGTTATAACTACTTATTAAAAATGCACTTACAAGCCGAATAATGGACTAAAAATCCGTGTGTCGGCGGTTCAAATCCGCCCCTGTCCATTGGCGTGAGTTTTTGGCTGGCAATCGCTTACGATTGTCAGCCTTTTTTCGTTATGGGCCAAAATGGGGATGCGCAACAAGTGCGTAACAACTCCTGACACAGCACCCAATTCCAATCAGGATCTGACAAAAAAAGTATTGGATATACAGTAACTTGGATTCCAGTGATCACATTGAATATCTGATGCGGTTTTCTCTTGAGAGTCCATATTCCATACTGTATAGTGAGTTGGTTACTTGCTATTAATTTAGTGATTGCCCTTTCGAGAGGTTATGATCCGAGGGTAATTATGTATCACGCATTTGTTCGATATGAAAATGATAAGGGTTAATCCGAGTCACCGATTTGCAACACAATTTGCAACAGACATGCACTTTTAGGCTACTGTTGGGCTACTGTTGCGCTTCGGTCAGCATCATAAGTCTTTTATTGACAGTTATAAACATTTTCAAAAACACTACTTACAAAATCCGTCTTTGGCCTCCGGAGCCAGAGGTTGTGCGTTCGAATCGCACCGGGGATATTTATCAAATTTCCCTGTTGAAGACGTATCATAGCCGAAAGGACTCTGTGATGAGAACGATTCTGGGACTGACGTTGGGGGCAGTGATTGTGATGGTAAACAGCATTCCAGCGATGTCGGACGAAGGCATGTGGCTCTATAACGATCCACCCCGTCAACTGTTAGAAAAGAAATACGGCTTTGAGCCGAGCGACGCCTGGCTTGAGCATTTGCAGAAATCGTCCGTGCGCTTCAACAACGGCGGCTCCGGGTCATTCGTATCGGCCGACGGTCTGATCCTCTCGAACCATCACGTCGGCGCCGATGCACTCCAGAAATTCAGCAGCGAGCAGCACAACTATCTTCGGGACGGGTTCCACGCACGAAGCCACGCCGAGGAGAAGCAGTGCCTGGACCTGGAATTGAACGTGCTCATGAGCATCGAAGACGTTACGGCCCGGGTCAACGCGGCGGTCAAGGACGATATGAAGCCCGAGGAAGCGTTTATGGCCCGGCGAGCGATCATGGCTGAGATTGAGAAAGAGTCGCTCGAAAAGACGGGATTGCGCAGCGACGTGATTACCCTGTACGAGGGTGGCAAGTACCAACTGTACCGCTACAAGAAGTACACGGACGTTCGCCTGGTGTTCGCGCCGGAGCAGCAAACGGCCTTTTTCGGCGGCGACCCGGACAATTTCGAGTATCCTCGCTATGACCTGGATATCTGCCTGTTCCGGGCCTATGAGAACGGCCAACCCGCTAAAGTGAAAGACTATCTGACGTGGAGCACAACCGGGGTCAGCAACGACGAGCTGGTCTTCGTCTCAGGCAACCCGGGCCACACGAGCCGCCAATTGACGATGGTTGAACTGGAATATCTTCGTGATCACGCGTTTCCGTACGCTTTACAATGGCTCAACAACCTGGAAGTGCTGCTCTCAGTCTACAGCGAGGAAGAGGAAGAAAACGCCCGGCGAGCGAAAGACCTCCTGTTTGGCGTGCAGAACAGCCGCAAAGCCCGTAACGGCATGTTCGCCGGCTTGCTCGACCCCGCGATCATGAAGAAGAAGCAGACCGATGAGGAGCAATTGCGAGCGGCCGTTGCGCGGTCGCCTCAAGCCGAGGAGATTCTACCTGCCTGGCAGCGCATCAGCGAGGCCCAGCAAATCATCGCCCGAAACGCCCTCCAGTACCGGCTGCTCGAAAACGCCAACGGCTTCAACAGCACTCTGTTCGAGATCGCTCGCACCATACTTCGGGCGGTCGAAGAGAAGGGCAAGCCCAACGGTGAGCGGCTGCGCGAATTCCGCGACTCCAACCTCGAATCACTGGAGTTTCACCTCTTTTCGCCCGAGCCAATCTACAACGATTTCGAACAACTCAAGCTGGCCAACTCTCTGACCTGGCTGGTCGAACAGCTTGGATATAACGACCCGTTGGTGCAAAAGGTGCTGGCGGGTAAGTCTCCGCGAGACCGGGCCGAGGAGCTAATCACGGGCACCAAGCTGCGAGATGTAGAGCTTCGCAGGAAACTGTACGCGGCCACACCGGCCGAAGTACGGGCAGCCCACGACCCGATGATCGAGTTGGCCAGGCTGATTGACCCGCCATCGCGGGCGGTGCGCCAAGTTGTCGAGACCCAGGACGAGATCAGACAGCAGGCCCATGCGAAGATCACACAGGCTCGCCTGGCACTTTCGGAGAGCACACCCTATCCGGATGCGACCTTCACCCTGCGTTTGGCTTTCGGCACCGTGAAGGGTTATCAGGAAGATGGGCGATCGATCCCATTCCAGACGACTTTCGCCGGCCTGTATGAGCGGGCCGCGGCGCATCAGTACCAACCTCCGTTCGATCTGATGCAGCGATGGCTCGATAGGAAAGATCGGTTGGACCTGAATACGCCGCTGAACTT
>CAYZAH010000445.1:0-4401 GCA_964475805.1 uncultured Pirellulales bacterium
TCGTCGAGGATTTCGAGGCATTTGAATTTCTTGCCTTCGAGGAATTCGAGCGAGGCGCCGCCGCCGGTGGAGATGTGGCTGATCTTGTCTTCCAGGCCCAGCTTGGCCACGGCGCTGGCGCTGTCGCCGCCCCCGATGATGCTGCGGGCGCCCTTTTCCGTCGCCTGGGCCACGGCCAGGGCCACCGCCTTGGTCCCCTTATCGAACGGCTCCATCTCGAAGACACCCATCGGCCCGTTCCAGCAGATGGTCTTGGCGTCAGCTATCTTTTCGGCAAACGTCTGAGCCGCCATCGGGCCGATGTCAACCGCCTGGTAGCCCGGATCTATATCGCCCACGGCGGTGCGGTGCGGCGCGCCCGGCTTCAATTCCCGCACCACACAGTGGTCCACGGGCAGGATGACCTCGCAGCCGGCCTCAGCGGCCTGGTCCAGCAATTCCTGGCCTTTGTCGATAAAGTCCTCCTCGCACAGGCTCTTACCGATGCTCTTACCCCTGCCCTTGAGGAAGGTGTAGGCCATCGCCCCGCCGATGATGATGCGATCGACCTTACCGATGAGACTCTCGATCACGCCGATCTTGTCCGAGACCTTCGCCCCGCCTAAGATCGCAACGAAGGGTCTCTCCGGGGCACTCAAGGCCTCACCGAGATATTTCAGCTCCTTCTCGATGAGAAAGCCGATCACCCGGGGCTTGCCTTCCATCACGACCGGGACTGTGTACATCGAAGCGTTGTCCCGATGGGCCGTACCGAAGGCGTCATCGACGTAGATATCCGCCGCCCCGGCAAGCTCCGTGGCGAAATCGTCTTTAGCCTTGCGGAGCTGGGCATCTTCTTTCGCGGCTTTGTCCTTGATGGTCTCTTCCTTGTGGAACCGCAGGTTTTCGAGCAGCATGCAATCGCCGGGCTTGAGCGCCTTTCTCTTCTCCGCGGTCTCGGGGCCGATGCAATCGTTCGCAAAGATGACCTCCTGGCCCAACAGTTCGGAGAGCCGTTTGGCCACCGGCGCCAAAGAGAGCTTCTCGTCCGGCTGGCCTTGGGGCCTGCCCAAGTGACTCATCCAGACCCGGGATGCGCCGCCGTCCAATATCTTCTTAATGGTCGGCAGCGCCTTGACGATACGGTCGTCGCTGGTGATGTTGCACTCATCGTCTAACGGCACGTTGAAATCGCACCGCATGAGAACCTGCTTACCCCCGACGTCGATATCCGCCACAGTCTTCTTAGCCATGTCTTCCCAACCCAAATAAGTCCTTCGGACAATTGACTATTTGCTATTGTCTATTGACTATTGAACAGGCTCGTACGCATCGGCCCGCCGGTCACATGCGAATAGTCAATAGTCATTTGTCAATAGTCAATGTCGTTCTACAGCTTCGCCATCTTTTCCATGATGTCCACGCTGCGATTCGAGTAGCCCCACTCGTTGTCGTACCAGCTCACCGCCTTGACGGTCTTGCCGTTGACCATGGTGCACAGAGAATCGAAGATGCTCGAAGCGGGATTGTTGACGACGTCGCTGCTGACAATTGGCTCGTCACAATAGACCAGGATGCCCTTCATGGGTCCTTCCGCCGAAGCCTTCAACGCGGCGTTGACGCTCTCGACGGTGACGTCCTTCTTGACGTTCACCACGAGGTCCACGATGCTACCGACCGGAATCGGTACGCGGATCGCGAAGCCGTCGAGCTTGCCGGCCAGCTCGGGAACCACTTTGCCGATGGCCTTGGCGGCGCCGGTCGTCGTGGGGATGATATTTGCCGCAGCGGCGCGGGCGCGGCGCAGGTCGGAGTGGATCATGTCCGCCACGCGCTGGTCGTTGGTGTAGGCGTGGATCGTCGTCATGAAGCCCTGCTCGATTCCGAAGGCATCGTTGAGGGTCTTGGCCAGCGGGGCCAGGCAGTTGGTCGTGCAGCTTGCGTTGGATACGCACCTGACGTCTTTGGTCAGCATGTTGTCGTTGACGCCCAGGACGATCGTGGCGTCAATCTCGTCCTTGGCCGGGACGCTGAGCATGACTCTTTCGGCGCCAGCCTTCAGGTGGTCGGCGTAACCGCCCTTGGGTGACTCCGCCGAGCGGAAAATCCCGGTCGATTCCAGGACGACCTTCACGCCCATGTCCTTCCAGGGCAGTTCGGCGGGGTTCTTCACCGCCAGAACCTTAATCGTTTTGCCGTTGATAATCAGCGCATCGTCCTTGGCCTCGACCGTTCCGTTCCACCTGCCCATTACGGTATCGTATTTGAACAGGTGTGCCAGGCTCTTGGCGTTGGAGAGGTCATTGATCGCGACCAGCTCCAATTCGCCTTTTCTCTGCATAATAATCCTTGCGACCGCCCTACCGATCCGGCCGAAACCGTTAATTGCGACCTTTGTTGCCATCTATATTTCTCCTTTTTCTCAAGACCAAAAACGCGATTTTTTTGAGATTCAAGCCCCTCTAAGTACAACAACGGAGCAAACGAGAGCGTTACTGTACGCACCGCCCGCCCCCCTGTCAAGCATTTATTCCCCCACCCCCAAACGGGCAAGTCCCGACCTGGGGGGTCGTGATTCGGGCCTCATGGCGCGTCAGCAGGGGGTGTGAAGGTGGGGAGTGGGGGCCGCGTCCCATACCCACTACTTACCGCCTAACTCACTACTTAGCCCCATCCTCACTACCCACAACGCGAGGTCAGAGCC
The DNA here is from genome assembly GCA_964475805.1 of uncultured Pirellulales bacterium. Taxonomy (GTDB): domain Bacteria; phylum Planctomycetota; class Phycisphaerae; order Sedimentisphaerales; family Anaerobacaceae; genus JAFGTG01. The sequence goes on from CAYZAH010000445.1 coordinate 2,684, forward strand.
GGGCCACCTTTCCTTGGCAAAGCCCTTCCACAATCCCCCAATGTTTCGCTCCAGGAGCGGTTTTTGGGGATTTTCCCGCCGTTTCGTGTAACATAATGGCTCCCCGCGCAATTGTATGTCCGGCAATGGTTGGTGCTATGGCAGAACTTGTTGAGCAGATAAAAGAGGATGATTTGGTGCTCCGGGCCCGCACGCGGGCGGAAGCCCTGGGCCGGCTCTACGAGCTGTACTATGACCGAATCTTCCGATTCTGTGTTTACCGGCTCTTTGACAAGGAGATCGCCGAGGACGTAACGTCTACGGTCTTTCTCGAAGTGGCCCGCGGGATACGCAGATTCGAAGGAAAGACCGAGCGGGATTTCGGAAACTGGCTCTATGCCATAGCCGCCAACCAGGCGAACGCCTTCATCCGGAAATCCTCGCGACGAAAAAAACTGCTCGAAAATGCCGCCGACTCACTCACGGCGTCTGCACCTGAGAACGCGAATCCATCATCGGAGCCGGACTGGCCGAATGTATATGCGGCTATCCTGAAACTCAAGCCGGAGCACCAGACCATTGTCACACTACGGTTCTTTGAAAACTTCTCATACGAACAGATGTCAGAAATTCTCAAAGTGAAAGAAGCCACGCTTCGCGTGACGTTGCACAGAATACTTAACCAGTTACGAAACCACTTAACTTCCGTTTTCGACGGAGAGAAATAAAATGTTCAAAGACGAATCTGAATTTGAAAAACTTGTCGGCCGGCTAAAAATCGATACGCAACCGAGTCCGGCGCATCGCGAAAACCTTCGCCGGGAGATGCTCGCAACCTTCAAAGAAGAGCAATCTGCCTCCCGGACCCTCGTCTTTCGAACATTAAGGAGAACCATCATGAAAAGTCGAATCACAAAATGTGCCACTGCAGCGGTTATCATCGCCGGAGTGCTCGCAGGACTGTATTTCATTGGCAATCCGTTTGAAGCAACAGTGACATTCGCGGATGTCATTAAGCCCATTTTTAACGCACGGACCGCAATGCTCGATATCATCGTGGGCGAAGACGAGCAGGGACCCGTCATTCACGATATGATCATGGGCTCACGAATCAGGAGAACTCTCTCGAACATGGACGGTATCGTCGCCATTATAGACATGGACGCCGGTAGAATTCTCCAGCTCACTACAGAAAAAAAGGAAGCTGCATATATCGACTTGAAAAATTGGCCTTCGATGCCGAACTACCTGGACGGCCTTCGGAACGTCATCACGAAACTACAGGAAAGCCCCGACTTCAAAGTCGAAGAACTCGGTGTGCACCAGGTCAAGGATAAAGAACTCATTGGTTTCCGCGCATTACACCCCAAGACGGAAATTACCATTTGGGCAGATCCGAAAACGGCCCTTCCGGTACGCATTGAGCAAGTCACCGGACAAATGCATGTCATTTGCAGGGATTTGCAGTTCGACGTACCCTTGGATGAAGAACTCTTCGACATGAACGTACCTGAAGGCTACACGATGCAGCAGGCGGAATTGGATTTGATGGGAGCCACAGAGGAGGATTTCATCGAGGGCCTTCGCATACTCGCTCAGGTGCTCGGAGACGGCACCTTCCCGGACAGCATCGCTTTCGAAGATTTTCTGAAATGGGCCCCTGAAGCCACCCAAAGAGCCGAGGAGTTGGGCTTGTCTGAACAAGAAAAGACCGAGATGGGATTGAAGATGCAACAACA
>CAYZAH010000446.1:0-3927 GCA_964475805.1 uncultured Pirellulales bacterium
CTCCGGACTTCGCCCGTTTGCGCTGTTCGTCGAGACACAGGTTGATCACAATTCGATAGAGCCACGTCGTGAACATGGCCGTGGGCTGATAGCGCCTTGCCGCTCGATGGACGCGCAAAAAGGCTTCCTGCGCGACGTCCTCGGCCAGGTCCCAGGAACCGAGCGTCCGGTAGGCAAGCTCCAGCACTCTGCTCTGATGTCGACGGGCCAATTCACCGAGCGCAGGCATATCGCCCCGCGCGAGACGGGCCATCAACTCAGCTTCATTCGCCGTGTCATCCGTCATAAAAGAGACTCAAATGATCGACATACTCCGGAGTGGAGTACGGCCCATTGTACGCATAAGTCGTAGTCGAGTTCAAGATAAACGAAATATTCGAGAAAGACCGCAGGGATACCTTAGCACCCTCGTTAAACAAGCAACCGTAAGAAGTTCCGGAACGGTGAACGGACGTCACGAACTAATTGAGGCAAAATGACTTTTTAGGAGAAAACAATGAGAATCAGAACACTGTTGATCGCCGGTGCGGCGATTGCCCTCCTGGCGGGAATGACCACAGCAAACATCAATTCCAGCACGCAGAATCGAGGCCCCGGGCCTGGTCCGGGACCGACTGTCCCGGTATTGAGCGACGCCGAAGCGCAGAACATTCTGTACATGCGTCTCGAAGAGAAGCTCGCCCGCGACGTGTACCACCAAATGTACGAGCTCTGGCCCGCGTGCGTCTTCGCCAACATCAGCGAAGCCGAGCAGCAGCACATGGACGCTGTGAAGAACCTGATCGATCGCTATGGCCTGACGGACCCGGTCGTGGACGACACAGTCGGCAAGTTTCCTCCAAAGGTAGACCCGGATGACCCGGACGAGGTGGACTTCCAAGCGATGTACACTGAGCTTGTCGAAGCCGGCTCCGTTTCTCTCGAAGAAGCCCTCAAGGTAGGCGTACAGATCGAAGAGCTTGATATCGCCGATCTCGAACAGGCGCTGGAAGAGACCTCCAGCCGAAATGTTCAGCGGGTATTCGAGAACCTGCTCGCTGGTTCCAACAACCATCTCGACGCCTTCAACAAATGCCTTGATGGCGATTGCCCTTGCCTGTGAGCGTCTGAAGCTCCGTGGTACTTCGTAACGAGTCTTTCAGACAGGGGCTGCATGTCATAATGCAGCCCCCGTTTTTTTGCGCCCGCTTGCTGGGCACGCGCACAAAACTACACCAAGAATGCTTGCATTCCAATGCATATATGATATATCCGGCACAAAAGAGAACAGCCAACAAGGAGCACATAAATAATGAACGACGAGTGCCGCATGATTGGAAAAACGCTCATTGGAATGACATGCTCACTTCTTCTCAGTTCCCTCGCAGGTGCCCAGCCGGTCGGCGCCGACTTCTACCGCGATCTCGGAGCTTTGCCGAATATCTATCCGAACATCGAGTCCTACTATCTGTCCAGCTACGACCGCACGGGCGGCAACGACGACGGCTTCCGGGGCACGTACTCGCAGTTGTACGTGGACAGCAAGGGCGAACACGTCATCTTCGAGGAGGACGGGCCGGGATGCGTCTATAACTTTTGGTTCACGGGCAGCGGAAGGAACCTCCACTGGGGGAAGATCAGGTTCTATTTCGATGGCGAGGAAAAGCCTCGAATCGAATACGAAGCCAAGGAGCTTTTCAGCGGCCGGCACCCGCCGTTCATCTATCCGCTCGTGACCCACTCCTTCATCTCGAGCGGGGGCTTTAGCTGCTCCGTCCCGCTGCAATTCGCCAAACATCTCAAAATCACGACCGAAAAGACTGTCGGCTTCTACAACATGTACTATCAGCTCTATAAAAACGTGAGCCTCAAGTCGTGGTCGCCGCAGCAGAGCATGGGGCCGTTGGTGAGCCTCTTCGAGCGATGCGGCAGCGATCCGAAAGACTCTCGTGACGCCCTGGTAGTCCGCAAGACCGTCTCCCTCGCACGGGCGGGCAGAGAGAGGCCCGAAGAGGAGCTTCTTTCGGTCGAAGGGAGTGGATGCGTCCAACACATCAAGATCAATCCGCTCTACGCCCCGGATACGTACAGCCTGAACCATTTCTTTCTCAGGATTTTCTACGACGGCCAACCCAAACCGAGCGTCGAAGTACCCATCGGGCCATTCTTCGGCTCGGGACTCGGCGAGGCGGACGTGCGAAGCCTTTTCGTGGGCATGTCCAGCTCAAGCACGTATTATTGCTATTTACCGATGCCCTTCCGAAAAGGCATTCGCGTGACTTTGCAGAACCGCAGCAACGACAAAGGGGGCCAATTCTTCTGCGACCTCGGGTACACGAAAACATTTCCGCAGGCGCAAGAAGGAGTCCCCGTCGGGTATTTCGGCGCTCGCTACAATACAGCCTGGCCCATCGTCGAGCCGAAGGACTATGTCCTTTTCGACTTCAAGGGAACGGGGGCGGTCGTGGGTCAGGTCATGACCGTCGAACCCGTCAAGCCCGACCGCAAGCGATGGTGGGAAGGTGACATGCGGATCACCATCGACGGCGAAGAAAAACCCCGCTTCCACGGCACGGGCCACGAAGACGAATATCAGGGCGGCTGGTCCACTTTCTGGCTGACGAATCCCTATTCCCTGCCTTTGTTCGGCGAGCCGAAAACGGAGAATCTGATCGACGTGTTCGGCCAGGTCAACGGCTCGACGACCGCCTATCGCTTCTGGCCGGGCAAAATCTACTTCAAGAAATCAATCAGAATCTCGACCGAGCATGGCAACCACAATGACACGCCGGCCAACTACTCCTCGCTGGTGTATTACTACTATGTTCCATGACAACCCACACAAGGAGGCATTTTTATGACCGTTATGGAAACGATTCGCAAACGCTACTCTTGCCGGGCCTATCAGGAAAAGGCCATCGAGCGGGAGAAACTGGACACCATTCTCGAAGCGGCCCGGCTGGCACCCTCCGCCAGGAATACGCAGGACTGGCGTTTTGTCGTCGTGACGGAAGGCGGCACGAAACGCCAGGTCGCCGAGTGCACGAACAGGCCGGACGTCTTCGACAAAGCCGGGGCGATCATCGCCGCGTGCAGCAACAGCGATTACGTCATGCGGTGCGGCCAGCCCATCGGCCCGATTGACGTGGCCATCGCACTCGAACATATCGCCTTGCAGGCCACGGAGTTAGGGCTCGCCACGTGCTGGATCGGCTCGTTCGACGCCGAAAAAGTCAGGCAAACCCTGGGCATTCCGGACGATATTATCATCGTAGAGTTGATGGCCCTGGGCTACCCGGCCGACAGCAAGCCCGAGCCGAAGCGGGAGCCGATAGAAAAAATCGCCTGCTACGAGAAATGGGCAGTCTGAGCCTTCGACACGGCTCGTGAAAAGTAGCACGGGCATCCTGCCCGTGAGTCCCATGGGCGTCTCGCCCGTGGTAAACAACAAATATCAGGGGTCATCCCCTGCCCCTGCGAAGGCAGGGGATGGCCCCATGAATCATGGGCAAGATGCCCATGCTACGACAAACCGACTTTCCACACACGCTCTTTATGGTTTTTTCTACGAATATGGGCTAAAAACATATTGATTCTTGAACATTCGCTCCTAAAATGTTGTTAATAGAAAGTGTTCCGGGGACGTGGTGTAACGGGAGCACGCCGCGGTCGCATCGCGGAAATGAGGGTTCGATTCCCTTCGTCTCCATTCGTGACTTCTGCACGGACCTGCACTTAGCCGCAACAAGCGGCAAACTCGCTTTTTTTGTGCCGTCAGTCGTGGTTGGTTTCCGCTCTCTATTATTCATTGTGGCTGGCTAGGTATGGTGAGGTCAAGAACGGGCCTTAGAATCGAAATCGGGAATCAGGGCTGATTGCTGTTCGCGCCACAACTGAACTCACGGTATCGGGTGGTAAATCCAGAAGCAGCCAATTAAACTGGATGCT
>CAYZAH010000446.1:3937-4395 GCA_964475805.1 uncultured Pirellulales bacterium
CGCCGCAAAATGCGCCACCTTCTGATTCTCCGGCTCTGTATTCCTGTCGATACTGTTTGCCATGACATAAAATTCATCGGGAACCTGTAGGTAATGGCGTTCTGCAATCCTCGCCGTATTACCGATCCACGCCGTTGCTACATGTAGAGGGTATTTTGAGGCAAGCTCCGTTTCTCTTGTCGCCCTGAGATTTTGGAATAGGCGGGGCCAGGGCTTGAGGCCCGCTCGACTGAGGATTCTTTGTAATTGTGTCCGCAAATTGGTATTGGGCTGTCGATAACGAGTTATCACCCAGCGAGTACCCGGCTCTGCTTCATCGAACACGTCTTGCAGGTGGGACAGGATTTCCGGGAAAATCGGAATAATACGGGACTCCCGGCCTTCGTGTCTTTCGGTCTTTGGGCTGTGAACGACAAGCCTGTGATCGTTCCAATCAACATCAGACCACTGCAAAGCTA
>CAYZAH010000447.1:0-4390 GCA_964475805.1 uncultured Pirellulales bacterium
GGGAATAGTCACTCCTTTTCTCATGAAAGCCAATGCGAGTGACATTAGTATATGTTCTATTAGCTCTGGCGGATACCAATAGAGAGTGGCGAGCGAAACTGACGCAAATCAAAGATTTTGAGGAGTGAATTGTCACCACCAAAACAGCCCATTTCCTTCGATCTGTAAAGTGTGGAATCTCCTTGATACAGCGTGTCACTATCTTGACACCACAAAGACTGATTTTTTCAAAGCGAGTCCAGAAAGATGTCACATGTTAGGCCGATGACACAATTTTTGGTTTCGCCCTCTTCTTCAATGTACGATGCTGTGAAGATTCATCTGTTTTTGTGGCCTCATAGGGTAACGGAACCTATATTCCACTGATATTGGGATGAACTTAGAGGATCTCTACTAATTGTGCACCACTCTGTACTTTTTTGGCCCTTGTGTTTCGCCTGATTTGGACTTTCAGAATTTACGATAGACTGGTCCCTGTCCTGCGTCAGACTATCGACACGATGCCGGCAAGCGATTGGTTGTGAATCTGTCTTGTCGGCAACAACATAAAAGGTATAGAACAAAGCGTGGTCCTCTAATGAGCGGCCAACGGGAAACCCTCGATCACCCTTCGGCATTATGGGCTAGGCGGCAAAATCTACAACGAAGATAGATGGTAAGCCGTCATCGGCTCAAGTTCGTAGATAGAATAGACGATAGATCATTGTTTGGGGGTACAAATACGAGGTGGGCGTGACAAATCCACAAAGGACCATGTTCTCGGACTTATTGCGAATCGAACGTCGTATATGGATCTTGACCGCTGGCGTGGCGACATTGCTCGCCGGGGCGGTGTTGTTCTGCGGATTGTCTTTGCAGGTAGTCCACTGCGTGGCCATCCCTTGCTTTGTCGGCTATGTCGTGATATTCCGCAAGGACATGCACAGCCGCATTCGATGGTATCATTGGTTCTACTTCGTCCTGCTCACAGTTGCCGTCGCCGCCTACCTCATATCTCTCGCTCGTATGATACCCGAGATTCGAGTTCGTTGGACGGAGCTTCCGATTGCGATGTGGTTCCTTCTCTCGATTCATATAGTGATCTGGCTGATCGACCGAATCGTGGATAAGACGCTCTCGGCCTTGGGGACTGTCTGGTTTCTGTCGTTTAGAAAGCTGACTGTTCCCTTTGAACGTGAGGGACAGGCACCTTTTGATGGAAAGACGTCGTCAAAAGGAGCCAGTCCCGGGTCACGCCACAGGCTCCAATTCCCAAAGAACGTTCTGCGTATCCTCTGCGTTGCGGCCATAGCCACTCCTTATCTGCTGGCGGTTTTTATGGTTCACTGGGTGAAGTTCGCCGACGACACAGACCCGCGACGTGACCTGGGCGTGAATTTTGCGCCCGTGCACTTTGAAGCCACGGACTCAACCAGACTCGCGGGGTGGTTTATCCCGGCCACAAGGGATCCATCCGACTCCACAGTTATCATTGCTCCCGGACGCGGGACCACCAAGGCGTGCTTTCTCCCCTACGCGATGGTGCTGGCCAGCAACGGATACAACGTTCTGCTCTTCGACCTTCGAGGTCAGGGCGCCAGTGCCGGCCATACCGGAAGCTTCGGTCTGCTCGAAACAAATGACGTATTGGGGGCGGTGCGTTACCTCAAACGGGCCTATCCGCAGGCCGCCCGCCGCGTCTTCGGGCTCGGCATTTCACAAGGCGCGCCGGCTCTTATCGCCGCTGCGGCGCGTGATGAACGAATCCGTGGGATTGTCCTCGATAGTGCCGTTTTCCGCCCCGGTTCTCTTCCGGACCAAACATTATGCTGGCTGCCCTGGCCGCTTGACAAATATGTCGGAACGGCTACACAGGCGTTCGCTTCGGCCATCCTGGGCTGCAATCTCTTCCGCCAGACGCAAGTGCAAAACGACATTGCACGAATCCATCCGCGTCCCGTGCTGATCTTTCACGGGGCGGCGGACAAGATCGCTGATTATGCACGGGCCAGGGAACTCTACTCCCTGGCAAAGTACCCCAAGAGACTCTGCATAATCCCCGGGGCGGGCCATGAGCAGGTGCTTCTCTACACAAGGAACAACTATATTGGCGAGATCATGGAAGCCCTTGGCGGGGGGATTGACCAATGACAATTGACCATTGGCTGTTTGCACGTGCACGACCGTCTGATGCCCGCCATCCATGCGACGGTCAATAGTCTCTACTCACCTCTGCCTTTTCCCTTGCCGCCACCCTTGCCATTGCCGTTACCGCTACCCTGGCCGTTGCCATTGCCATTGCCATTGCCGTTACCCTGCCCGTGACCGTTGCCATTGTTCGAATTTCCTGCAAAGCTGTCCGGCGCCGAGGGCAGCCCGGCATCGTACTCAGTCGCAAGCCGGACATCAACGGCATAATGAACGCCCGCGGTCTGAGTGAAAGTTGTTACAAAGACGTCATTCGAATCAACGGGAGAAACCATTGTGCACGAGTATGGAGATTCCGGAGGCAGGCCGGTTTCGAGAAGCGTCAGACCCCAGGCCAGAGCCTGCGGGTAACCGCTTCTGGCGGTCCTTTGGACTTGGCAGGTCTTCTCGACTCTCAAGTAAGCGCCCAGTTGAGCAAGCGTCCCCTGCCAGATGAACATCACCAGGACGAGAAATATCATCACGCCCGCAAGCGTATATCCCGCTCTTCTGCACGATCTTTTCACGGTGCACTCCACGTAAACGTCGCATGCCGAACCACGTCGTCCTGCTGCAGCTCGACCATCAACTGTATCGACGAGTTCGGCATTTTCTCCGCAACGAACGTCGAGATGCTGTCTCCCACCGTGCTTTCAGTCGCTGCGGACCGATCGAATCGGCGCAGTTGTCCGTTTGAGATGAAATACTCGACGATAACGTCCGGCTCACCCCAATCCGCCAGGCCGTTCGGGTTGTCGCCCCCATCCTGACAGATAAGAAGCTGATCGCCGTCAAAGACCGCTGCTCCGACGGCCGGGCCGAAATCTCTCGAAACGTTCTCCACCAGGAATCTCATCTCCTCGGCCATCTTCGCCCTTGCGGTGAGGTCACTCATGCTTAACGAAAGGGTTCGCCAGAACCGGGCGGTCATCACAACGACGCTGACCATTAGCATGGACACCACCAGCAACTCGAGCAGCGTAAAGCCTCCGGACGAGAATCCGACGGTGGAGAAATTTCTCTGTGGTTCAGTTTTGTTCACTATTTGATCTTCCTGAGATTTACTCTCGCTGTCGCCGAGCGAGTATCAGGATCCAAAGCAAATGACTCCAGTTCGACCTCGTAGTTCTGCTCCCCCGTCACGGGGGGCTCCCAGGCGGACACACCCGGCTCGGTCGTCAGCTCAGCCGGGACACCAAGTCGTCGCATCCACCTATTCGACTGACTCACAACGTAGTACTCAACGCCTTCACGACACCATGCTTCAGCCACTTCCAGTTGGCGTGAGTGGACCCTTAGCGCCCCAGCGATTCCCATCAATCCAGCCGTTAGCAGAATCATCGCGACTTGCACTTCCAGCAGACTGTAGGCCGTGGGGCGAGGGTCCCTCCCGTTTGTAGTGACGCCGTCAGGCGTTCGCGTCATCTCAGATGCCCTTACGGGCACACTACGAGCGGTCCGGCGTCCACCTGGGAAAGTGGGCGCCGCTCGCCGCTCTCTCGAACTCAAAGTAATAAGTCCCATTTCACGGTCCTCTCCATCAGAAGGCGTATGTTGCCGATTTCTCACGGATTACTCCGCCAGCATAGGAACGAGCAAGGTTCCATTTGATGCCGAGATGCCTCCGGTCATGTCGCCGAATTCGTCAATCTGAATTTCTCCCGACCATTTATGACTGGCGTTTCTGGTTGCAACCGCCGTAAAAGAATCGCTGTCAGACGATTCGATGGAAAACACGTACGGCGCCGTCAATGACCCTTCGGTCAGCACCAGTTTCGAGCCAAGAAGGTCCATGCTATAGAGCGTCGCCAGGTCCGGGGCATACGAACGCTCTTCGAGCCAATACACCCTCTGGGCCGTCCAGACTGTTTGCAGGTCGCGTGCGGCCGCGTCGAGTCTTGCCTGTTCTACCGCCCGGCTGTACATGGGCGTCGATAGCGTGACGAGAATGCAGATGATGCTCATGGTGATGAGAACCTCGGTCAATGTGAACCCTCGTCGATGCTGGAAGTCCGAAGTCCGGAGACTGAGGAACGGGGGACGAAGAACGAGAGATGAAAGACGCGGGACGCTAGACGAATCGTCCATCGTCCTTTTGCCTGTTGTCCGTCGTCTATTGGTCATTCTTTTCATCATCTTCCCGTGGTTGCCTTGAGCCGCTTGAGGGACAGTTCCCTTATAATCAACTCCTTCAGACGTATCGCCTCCACGTACGACGGATAAA
>CAYZAH010000448.1:0-4379 GCA_964475805.1 uncultured Pirellulales bacterium
TGTTTTTCGGCTCGATCAGGCGGCCCGTGCGCTCGTTAACGACCTCGCGCGCGCCATCCACGTCGAAAGAGATGGCCGGCTTCCCGCAGAGCATCGCTTGAGGCAGTGTGCGAGCAAGCCCCTCTCTGAGCGAGCAGTGGACGAGAACGTCCGACGATTGTATGGCTAACGGAATCTCCTTAGGCGGCAGAAGACCTGTGAACCGAATCCGCTCGGTTAGTCCCATCTCACCGACCCGCTTCTTGAGAAGCTCGGAGAGATTGCCGTCTCCGACAAATAGCCAGACGCAATTCTCAAACCGCTTCGCGAGCGGCCCGGCTGATTCGATGATATACTCGTGCCCTTTGAGCATAAACAGCCGGGCAATCGTGACGAGGACAACCGCGTTCTCTGCGATCCCATACCGCCGGCGGAAATCCAGCCGGGATTGTTGTGAGATCGGCGTCAGGAAATCGTCCTCGTCAATCGCCGAATACGCCGTCACAAACTGTTCGCGCTTGCCGATACCTACGGCGGTCGCCTGCTCCGTCATCGCATCCGCTACGCTGATGAAGAAGTCCGTTCGCTTCGCCGCCGATTTCTCAACGGCGATGTAGAATTTGTTCAAAACCTGGCTCTGGTACGGATGAAAGGCCAAGCCGTGAATGGCGTGTACGATCGCCGGTCGATTCGCCGCCCACCGGCCCTTCAGCGCGTGGCCGGCAAACCGCCCGAGAATCCCCGCTTTGGTCGAATGGGTGTGAACCACGTCCGGCTGCAACCGCCCAAGCAGCTTCTTGAGCTGGAAATAGCTAACCGTGTCATGAAGGGGATTGATAGCTCGGCGGAGATGATCGAGAACGATAATCTCGTAGCCCTGCTCCTTCGCCTGATTGAAAAGCTCGCCCTCAGGCCCCAGCGCCGGCCCGGTCACTAAGGTGACATCGTGCCCGCGCTGAGCGAGCACCTTGCAGGTAATAATCGTATTCTCTTGCGCCCCACCGAGTATCAATCGTGTTATTATGTGAACAATCTTCATAGGCAAGAGAATACAGGATACAGGACACAGAATACAGAATTTTTGATGTGAGACTCGAAGCTCAGTTGTTTTTCCTGACGGCATTCGAATAAGCGGCGAGCAGTTTGGCAACCTCGTCAATCTGAAGTTCAAGAGTATCCGTATGGCCATAATCCAGGTCGTTCGCCAAGATCAAATAATAGCGGCATTCTTCGAGCGAACCCTGAGAAATATTCAGAAATCTGATTTTGTCGGCTGGCCCGGTCTTTTTGAAACCTTCGGCAATATTCGCCGCAATGGAAACCGCGGCTCGCTTCAATTGAGAAGTCAGACCGTAGACTTCTTCCTTCGGAAAACCGCCCGTAAAGCGGTATACCGCAAGAACAAATTTGTGTGCTTTTTGCCATACTATCAAATCCGTAAACCTCTTAGCTTTGTGCTTAGCCGTAATACCCTCCTCCGTAGAAATGTTTTCCGTTGTTCCCATTCTCTGTGTCCTGTATCCTGTATTCTGTATTCCATTTTTTAGTATTTGATCCACATCAGGCACAATCCCTGAGGGGGTGCGAGGCGTCCGGCAGCGGTGCGAGTTTTCGCTTCGAGGATTTCGCTCATCTTCTCCGGCTCCCACCGCCCCACACCAATATCGACCAGCGTGCCTACGATGTTCCGGACCATGTTATACAGGAAAGCATTGCCTTCGACATCGACGTAAATCCACTCGTGCTTGTGTTGCGTATTGCGTATTGCGTGTTGCGTGTGGGATACTCGTACCTTTTCTTCGCACGACGCATCACGCGCGACGCACGACGAGCTGACCTCGCAGCGGAAAATCGTGCGAACGGTCTGGTCGCGTCTGTCTTTTGCGGTGGCGAAGGACTTGAAGTCTTTCGTTCCGACGAGCAACTGAGCCGCCCTATTCATCGCAGCCACGTCGAGTCGCTTTGGGATATGCCAGCACCGGTCCAGCCGGAGAACCGGGCGATACCGGCCCGTAAAGATCGTGTAGCGATACAGTTTGTTCTTGGGGCCGCCCATCAGGTCGAAGCTCGGCGGGGGTTCCTCGGCGGCGATGACCACGATCTCGCGCGGCAGCCGGCCGTTGATGGCCTTCGCGAAGTTCTCCGTCGGAATGGGCGAATCGACCTCGAACAAGGCGACCTGGCCCAGGGCGCTGACGCCGGCGTCGGTCCGGCTGGCGCCGTGGACGGGCGTTCGAATCCCAACGAGATCCGAGATAGCCTCCACCAGCTCGCCCTGGATGGTTCTCCTGCCCGGCTGTGTCTGCCAGCCGTGATACCGGCTGCCATCATACTGCACGGTGAGTTTTATCCGTCGAACAGGCATTTATTTGAAAATACAGAGGCCAGAATCCCGCACGAGGATTATTCAGCAAAGCTCATCCAGAACAGGCTTCTCCGCACCGCGTCCCTGAAGGACGTACCGGTCGTAATGATGCTGGCACGTTGCCGGCTCTGGCTTACGAATTAGAGCAGCTTTTCCGCTATCTGAATCGCGTTCAGCGCTGCGCCTTTTCGCAATTGATCGCCGGCCACCCAAAGGTTGATGCCACGGTTCTCCGGGAGGGATTCATCCTGGCGAATCCGTCCGACGAGGACGTCGTCTTTGCCGGTCGCGTCAATCGGCATGGGGAAGCGGTTGTGCTCGCGGTCGTCCATCACCGAAACGCCCGGCGCCGTGCGCAGAAGATCCCTGACCTGATCGGGCGTCATCGGATCGGTGAACTCCAGATTGATGCTCTCGCAGTGCGCCCGGAAGACGGGAATACGAATGCACGTGCACGTGACGGCGATCTCGGGACAATCGAAAATCTTCCGCGTCTCATGCACCATCTTCATCTCTTCCTGGTTGTACCCGTTCGGCTGCATCGCCGAGTCGTGGCTGAACACGTTGAACGCGATTTGATAAGCGAACGCCTTGCAGGTCGGCTTTTTGCCGGCCAGGACTTCGCGCGTCTGCTCCTCTAACTCGAGCATGGCCGACCGCCCCGCCCCGCTGGCCGCCTGGTACGTGCTCACGACCATCCGTTTGACGGGATTGGCCCGATGTAAAGGCCAGACCGGCACAATCCCGATAATCGTCGAGCAGTTCGGATTCGCAATGACGCCGTGGTGCTTCGCAATCGCCTGCGGATTGATCTCGGGGATCACCAGCGGCACGTCCGGATCCATTCGGAACGCCGAAGAGTTGTCCACCACGACCGCGCCGGCCTCAACCGCCGCGGGCGCGAATTCCTTGCTGCGGGCCGCCCCGGCGCTGAACAACGCGATATCGACCCGCGCAAAACTGTTCTTCGTCATCTCTTCAACGACGTATTGCTTGCCCTTGAATTCGATCTTCTTCCCGGCCGACCGACTGCTCGCAAGCATCTTCAACGAATCAAACGGAAAATCCCGCTCCTGGAGGATATCGAGAAATTCCTGCCCGACCGCTCCGGTCACTCCAGCGATAGCAAGATGACAACCCATAGGCTTCAAGCTCCCCTGAATCTCATACCCAAAATGTAAAGGCAGCCCTATACGACTGCCTCGGTCAACTTCCAAAACAATTATCGGCAATAGTCTAACGTTTTCGCCGCCGAAAGGCAATATCCCACCGCAATATTTTTGCGGCCCGGCCGGCGTCTGTTCGCCACGTGAGATCAGATGAGCGGCTCCTTTGGCAAGTTTCTTTGCCAGAAGGCCGCCATGAGAGAGGCGGTAATAATGCAGATAAACACGAAAATCGCCGCCGGCATGGCCGCTTTCTCGCCGAAATGCTTGAGCGCCAGGACGGTTCCCAGGCCGGCGTTCTGCATTCCGATCTCGATGGCGAGCGTCCGCCTTCTGGCCACGCCCATCCGAAAGGCCGTTCCGACGCCATAGCCGGCCAGCATCCCATAAACGTTCAAAACGATCCCGGCGGCTAAGATAATCCCCGTCACCTGGGCGAGATAAGATTTGTTCAGGGCGATCACTAAGGAGCAGATGAATATGATAAACGTTACCGATATCGCGGGAAAGACGGGCAGAATCTTCTCGATTTTCTCCTTGAGGAAGTGCCGCACGCCGAAGCCGATAAACAGTGGCACAATCACCATCATAATGACGCTCATCATCATCTTCAGGAACGGAACCTCCAGCTTCGACCCCGCCAACAGAAACGTCAAGCCCGGCGTCAGGACGGGACACAGCAGCGTGGACACGGTGGTTAGTGAAACCGAATAGGCCACATCTGCTTTGGCGATATAGCTCATCACGTTACTGGCCATCGCCCCCGGCGCCGAGCCGGTCAGGATGAGCCCGACCGCGATCTCCGTCGGCAGCCGGAAGAGCTTCGCCAGGACAAACGCCCCGAGCGGCATGATGCTGAACTGCGCCGC
>CAYZAH010000449.1:0-4373 GCA_964475805.1 uncultured Pirellulales bacterium
GAGGCTTTTTGTCGAGCAGATCGGAGGCCGAATCTCGGGCAGCCGGAGCGCTTATTCCTTTCTGGCTCGCACAATGTCACTTTTCTATCCGGCGGAGGAACTAGCCGGGATCATGCGGGAGGCCGGTTTCGAGGAGGTAACTTTCCAGCGGCTTCTCTTTGGAGCCGCCGCCATTCATCAGGCAATAAAGCGATGAAGAGTGTTGCGGATATAATATGGCTATGAATGATTTAATGTGTCCGGCGTGTCAGGTGCCGTTGAGCAGGGCGGTGACGCCGGAAGGGGCGCTGTGGAGATGTGAGACGTGCTCCGGTACTGCGGCTAACCTGGCCGTGGTACGGAGACATCTCAGCGCCGAGGCCGTTCGAGAATTTTGGCTCAAGGCGACGACTGAGAGCACACCGTCGAGCAGAAAGTGTCCTTCATGTGCGCAAAGGCTCAGCGAGTTTACGGAATGCGTCAATGACCGGCGGATACGTCTCGACTTGTGCCGATCGTGCCAGTTGATGTGGTTCGACAAAAATGAGCTTGAGGCGTTTCCCCGAGGCGAGAAAGTGGAGCGTCCGGACGCCCAGTTGGATTATGCGTCTGCGGCGATGGGTCTTGACATGCAAGCTGACAGTGGCGAGGGCCGAGACGAGAGTTTCGGCAACCTGTGCGTGCAGGCATTGATCGTCATCATACGTCTGATCTTGTTGCGCTCGTAGGAGAAGAAAAATGAAGTGGAAGGAGCTATGTGACGACATCCGTAGCTATTGCCGGGCTAATGCCGATGAGGTCGTCGTCAAGAAATATTCACGCTACTTCAAAGAGGGCTATGACGCCTACGGTCTATCCAGGGAGAAGTACGACGCGAAAGTGGATTCACTTCTCCGTGACAATCACATCACGATGAGGTTGGTGCTGAGTGCGAGTCCTCATCTGATCAAAAGCGGAAAATTCGAAGAAACCAGCTTTGCCATTCGTCTATTGAGTAGATTTTCCGAGGATTTTACGGCGGAGACGCTTGAGGAAATCGGGAAGTGGTTCAAGATCGGCATTGCGAACTGGGGCCATACGGATGCGATTTGCGGGCTGTTAATCCCGCCATTTTTCGAGAGGAAAATTGTGACGTTGGAGGCTCTTTCTGGGTGGCGAACGGCGGAGAACAAATATCAGCGACGGGCCGTGCCGGTTGCCATGCTCTCGCTGCTCAAATCGACCGATGACTACGCTCCATTGTTTGCATTTATCGAGCCGCTCATGCTGGACAACGAGCGTGTGGTCCATCAGGGTTTGGGCTGGTTCCTGCGCGAGGCTTGGAAGCTCAAGAGGAAGGAAACAGAGGCCTTCTTGCTAAAGTGGAAGAATGACGCCGCCCGGTTGATCTTTCAATATGCGACGGAGAAGATGACACCCGAACAGAAGAAACGATTCAAGAAAGCGAAATAGCGGACAACCTCATGAAGCAATTATATGTTGTCGACAAAGACCAGTGGCGGAAGTGGCTTTCGCGACACCATGCTGTGGAGGCGGGGATATGGCTGATCTTCTATAAGAAAGGGACCTCAAAGCCGACGATAGCGTATGAGGACGCTATCGAAGAGGCTCTGTGCTTTGGCTGGATCGATAGTATCATCAAGAAGATTGACGACGAAAAATACGTCCGCAAATTCACGCCCAGAAAAGATGACAGCAAATGGTCGGCTCTCAACAAGAAGCGAGCCGGCAAGATGATGAAACTGGGCCGAATGGCGCCAGCCGGACTGGCGAAGATAGAAGCGGCGAAGAAGACCGGGGTTTGGAACCAGGATGCCCGGCCTCAAATTCCGGCGGATGTCCCGTCGGAGTTTGCCAAGGCGCTGGCTCACAGCAAGAAGGCGAAGGAGAATTTCGAGAAGCTCGCCCCTACTTACCGAAGGCACTACATTGGTTGGATTGCTGCGGCAAAGAGGCCGGAGACGCGGAAAGCAAGAATTGCCGAATCCATCGCATTACTAAAGAAGGGTGAGAAGCTCGGGATGAAGTAATGCATAATGACAGCCTTAATCAGCCGTTGTACGTGTCAAAGAGATTGCTTAGGAATGCTTGGCAGCAATACCGAATTTACACCGACCGGGTCGAGCTGCGATCTCTCTTCGGACGTATGACAATTCGTGCAGAAGACATTATTGACGTGGAGATCCGTCCACCGATGGTGATCGGCGACCTTTTCAGGGGTAAGGGTTTCCTCCAGAGTTTTGCACTGAAACTGGACATGGCGGATTTCTTCCATCACGTCGCGCTTCATCGCCGGTCCGGCTGGATCAAGCATCTCCGCTTCACCCCGGACGACCCGGATACATTTGTGAAGATCTGTAAATCGATCATGCCATGAATAAGAAACGCTTAATCATCCTGGCGGTTGCGAACATTCCGGTGTTCCTCATAGTGGGCAAGATCTGGTTCGGCAGTCTGGCGAGGTTCCTTGATTGTCTGAGGCACTGGGGCACTCCCGACATGGTCTCGCGCATGGAGGGAGAATATTGGGAAGACGTCCGGTCCAGTTGGGACTTGTTCTTCTTCGTAGGCGGCTGCGCTGCTCTCCTGGCCGGCGAGTACTATCTGGTTGGCAAGCTTTTCTGCTGAAATGCAACGACTTCAACCTGTAGCTGATGTTATCACGTGTGCGGTAGCTGGTTCATACAAATGAACCCGCGACCAGATTATCCGCATGGGCAACAAGTTGCCCATCCTCTCTGCGGAATCTTCATGGTTGACTTACCTACATGTGATTTAGTATGATATTGTCATGACGATGAAAGAAAAAGTCCTGCAAGTTGTCAACAACCTGCCAGACGATGCTTCTATTGAAGATGCGATGGACCGCCTTCTGCTCCTGGCCAAAATTGAACGTGGGCTTCAGCAAGCTGATGCCGGACAGACTATTCCTCATTCAGAGGTTAAGGAGAGAATGGCCAAATGGCTGAAGTGAGATGGACCCCTCAGGCGGCTGATGATCTGGACGCCATCGCGGAATTCATCTCTCAGGATTCACCTCATCATGCGAGCCTTCTTGCGTTAGACGTTCTTTGTGCAGTCGATCGTCTGACTCAGTTTCCCAAGTCCGGACGGGTCGTTCCCGAGATCAATAATCCTTTGGTTCGAGAGATTATTCTGGGTAGCTATCGCATTATATACCGTGTGCGTCCGGACCATGTTGAGATTCTTACAGTTTTTCACGGTTCGCGAATTCTCGATCCGTCGAAGCTGAACTGATTTGCTGAGTAACCAGTCTGTGAAATCCGCTTAACCTTCACTGTTTGTGTTGGCTATTTTCTGCTTTCTTGGGACCCTTTTTCCCATGAAGGAAAAGGGCCTGCGGCAAGGTAAACGGACGCGGTACAGAATGCAAGTGACGAGTTGCAGTCAGGAGGGGCGAAGTCCGTCTTGGGTTTTTTTCATGCCTGGGGGCAGTTCGATGCCGAC
This sequence comes from uncultured Pirellulales bacterium, assembly GCA_964475805.1. Lineage (GTDB taxonomy): Bacteria > Planctomycetota > Phycisphaerae > Sedimentisphaerales > Anaerobacaceae > JAFGTG01. Next base: position 3,448 of record CAYZAH010000449.1, read on the forward strand.
GGGACCTTCAGCTTCTTTGAAGTCGGTGATGATCTCGGCGGCTTTCTTCGGATCGTCCACGACGGTGAAGACGTCCATGTCTTCCGGAGAAATGAACGCGTGATCCTCAAGCATGGCTTTCTTCATCCATTGGATCAAGCCGTCCCAATAGTCGCTGCCCATAAGAACCACTGGGAAGAAGGCTTGCTTGAGCGTTTGAATCAGGACGAGCGATTCGAAAAGCTCGTCCATTGTGCCGAAGCCGCCCGGGAAGACGATAAAGCCGTGAGCGTACTTGAGGAACATGACCTTGCGGACGAAGAAGTACCGAAAATCGAGCGAGACGTTTTGGTAGTCGTTGGGGACCTGCTCGACCGGCAACTCGATATTCAGGCCGATGCTCTGGCCACCCGCTTCGGCGGCGCCTTTATTGGCCGCCTCCATAATCCCGCCTCCGCCGCCGGTAATGATGGCGAAGCCGGCCTTGGCCAATTCGGAGGCGGTCTGCTCGGCGAGCTTGTAGTATCGGTCGTCCCGTTTCGACCGGGCTGAGCCGAAGATCGACACCGCCGGACCGACCGAGGCGAGCTCCTCGAATCCCTCGGTGAATTCCGCCATAACTCTGAAGATGCGCCACAGATCTTGAACGGGACGATCAAGCGATTCTATCATAGAGAGTCGTCTCCATATTTTAGAGGACGGAGGACAGATCACAAAGGACCGAAGCCAGTCTTCTGCCATCTGTTTTCCGCCGTCCGTTTTCCGTCATTCGTTTTCTGTCGTCAGTTCTACCACAAATCCGGGTTGTTTGCCGAAGGGCAGTATTCCGCGATCGGGCAATTCGGGCAATCCGGCTTTCGAGCCATACAGATCGTCCGGCCGTGCGTAATCACTAAATGACTAAATGCAGTCCAATTCTTCTTTGGGACTATTTCGGCCAGATCGAA
>CAYZAH010000450.1:0-4372 GCA_964475805.1 uncultured Pirellulales bacterium
CTGTCCCTTTCCATCCCAGTTGGACAGGCACCTTTTGACGGAACGAACCCGTCAAAACGAGCCAGTCCCATATTCAGTTTACCATTCGCACCCGGCGACAGCCATCCCCGGTGGCAAAATATCTGCAACAGCTCCGATAGAGTGAACCTCTATTGCCCGATAACGTAGGAATAGTAGAGACTTGGCAGTGTGCCAGGTCGAGAAAAAGTAAAGAGTTGGTTTTGGAAGTAAAGTGCAATCGCAGCACTGCCGATAAGATCGGACAAGTTCATAGAATGATTTTTTCTCCCCTCCGGAAAACATCGGGCGGTTCGGTGAAAACCGAATTCTCGATGTTTTCTTTTTTTATGACCGTTTCCTGCCACAAAGGTACCAAGACACGAAGAATTTTTGGTTCTTGCTCGCCATGCGTCTGCCGGGTAGAATTCCCAATGTATGATTGTTCTGTTGATCTTGGCCGAAGGTCGCAATCAAAAATCGTAATTCGTAAATCAGAAATCACCGTTGGGGATTTGGCATGAAGCGTTGCACCAGCCTTCGATATTCGACATCCATCATTCGATATTCATTGTTCAGCCTTTCTACGTTTCTTTGTGCCTTTGTGGCTGGCGGTGTCGTTGCGGCGGAGATTCAGCCGCCCGAGGCAGTAATTGGCCATGAGGTCGGGGCCGACTACAAGCTGGTGCGGTATGAGAAGATTTGCGACTACTTCGAGTACGTCGCGGACCATTGCCGCCGGGTGAACGTGCGCCACATCGGCCAGACGACCGAAGGCCTGAACATGATCGTCGCGGACATCACCGACGACGCCCGGCCGGCCCAACTGCAAGCAGCCATGACCGATCAAAAGCAAGTCGCCGACCCGCGACTGATCACAGACGCCGGGCAGGAACGCCGGCTGGTGGATAACGCCAAAGTCGTCGTCATGATCAATTGCAACCTGCATTCCACGGAGCTCGCGTCGAGTCAGATGGCGATGGAGTTGCTTTACGACCTGGCCACCGGAACCTCGCCGGAAATCCAGGACATCCTCAAGCGGGTCGTCGTGGTCCTGATCCCGAGCGCCAACCCCGACGGCCTGAACAAGGTCATCGACTGGTACGACAGCTCGCTTGGAAAGCCCTGGGAAGGCTCGTCGATGCCGTGGCTTTACCAGAAGTACGCCGGGCACGACAACAACCGGGACTGGTTCATGCTTAACCTGAAAGAGACCCGGATGATCACCCAGCTCATCTACAAGCAATGGCTGCCGAACATCGTCTATGACATTCACCAGATGGGCAATTTGGGCGCGCGATTCTTCGTGCCTCCGTTCTTCGATCCGAAGAACCCGAACGTCCACCCGCTGAACGACGATATGATGATGATTATCGGGGGCCACATGGCGACGGCCCTAACGCGAGCGGGAAAGAAAGGCGTGCTCAACAGCGCGATGTACGACAACTGGTGGCAGGGCGGTTTTCGCACGACGGCTTACCGGCACAACATTACGGGCATCCTGACCGAGGCCGCCAGCGCGTTGGTCGCCTCGCCCGTTTTTCAGCGCAAGAGCGAGCTGCGCGGGCGCGCGCGGGGCATGAACGATTATGCGATGGCGACGAATTTTCCGGAGCCGTGGCCGGGCGGGTGGTGGCGGCTGCGCGACATCGTGGACTACGAGAAGATCGCCTGTATGAGCCTTTTTACGTTCGCGGCGCGCTATCATGATTTGGTGACGAGCGGTACGATTCGGGAGGCGCGGGACGCCATCGAACGCGGCAGGACCGAACCGCCGTTTGCGTGGCTGGTTCCGGCCGATCAGTCCGATCCACGAACGGTGGCGGAGATGCTCTCGGTTCTGCACGCCACGGGCGTCGAGGTCCACCGGGCGGAGGGCGACTTTGTCGCCGATGGCGTGAAATACCCGGCGGGTACGTATATTCTCTATTGCGCGCAGCCTTACCGGGCGCATCTGAACGATATGATGGAGCGGCAGGTCTACCCGGACCGGTCGAGCTACCCCGGCGGCCCGCCCGAGGCGCCGTACGATATCGCCGGCTGGACCTTGCCTCTGCAAATGGGCGTGCGGCGTATCAGTGTAGAGCGGCCGTTTGAAGTCCGGGCGACGAGGCTCGACGGCGTAACGCTGCCTCAGGGCGAAGTGACGGGATCACCGAGGGATACCTGGGGCTATATCGTGCGGGCCGGCGCCAACGACAACTACCGGCTGGCTAACCGGCTGTTCAAGGCGGGGATTCGCTTCCAAATCATTCCTTTTCGGGACCAATGGCGAGCCGCCGCCGGCATGGACGTGCCATCCGGCTCCTTCTACATACCTCACACTGAGAACGCCGCCAAAACGCTGCCCAAACTCATCGACGGAATCTCCACGATTGTGACAGGCATTGTGAAATCCTATTCACAGGTGCAGACGGCACTTCGGAGCATATCCCAACCCCGCTTGGGAGTCTATCAGCCCTGGACGGCCAGCACCGATGAAGGGTGGACCCGGCTGGTCCTGGAGAATTTCGAGTTCGACTACACGTCCGTGCACAATGCTGATATCCGCGCGGGCCACCTTGCCGACCGGTACGATTGCCTGGTTCTGCCGTCCATCAGTTCCGGCTCAATCATGACAGGACGCGGTGCCGATACGACGGAACCGCAATACGTCGGCGGTATCGAGTCGGAGGGAATTGTCACGCTCGAAAACTTCGTCCAGAGCGGGGGGACGCTCGTTTGCATCGACAGTTCGTGCAGTCTGCCCATCGAACATTTCAACATCCCTGTTCGCAATGTCCTCCGGGGCAAATCGTCGAAGGATTTTTACTGTCCCGGCTCGATCCTGCGCGTCTGGGTGGATCGGGATCATCCGGTCGGCTACGGCTCGCCGGAGTGGGCGTCCGGGTACTTCACGAGGTCGCAGGCCTTCGAGCTGATCACGGAGGACAAGAAGGACAGCCACGACGGGCGAAGTCCGGCGGTCCGCTATCCGGCGCGCGTAGTGGCGAGATACTCCGACACCGTCCTGCTCGAAAGCGGCTGGATCCGAGGGAAGGACCTCATCGCCGATAAGCCGGCCATCGTCGAGGTCAAATACGGCGACGGAAGAATCATCCTTTTGGGATTCAGGGTCCAGCATCGCGGGCAGTCACACGGCACGTTCCGTTTGCTTTTCAACGCGATTCTCAGCAGCACTATGGCCAAGACAACCGGAATCTAACAAGAAGAAGGTCCTCTCAACCCGACTCAAGTAATCTGCGGCCGGAGGTTTAGCGCGCCCTGATTTTTTTCAAGATTCTGCAAAAATATTTTTGGATCGAGTGTGTCTCATTATCGGGGCTAAGTCGGGAAGGTGCCAACGTATGAGAGAAGATGGCAAACGTGTTAAGCTGGAGTTTTGGGCTGTGGGAAATGAGCAAGAGGATGCGTCGTCATGTCTCTTCTTACCTGTATTCAACCACTGAGCATTGTCCCTCCGGGGAGCTCCCAGAAAAGCTCAAGACAATGGGGGAGGAGTGCCGATTTCTGATAACACAACAAAACCTGAAGAGTCCAAAACTGTTACGAGTCAAAGGAGAGCCCTTGTAAGGTAGCAGGTAAGTACTTCAGACAATTCAAAGACGATTGGAATAAAAGGATAAACTTACGCTTACCCATACAAGGGCTTTTCCGATTTCATTTCTCGTTAATGTTACCTGCCCTTTTTCATGTCACTTTGACGTCGTTGAATGCGCAGCGTGCAGAGCGTCTTCGGCGGTAGCGGAAAAGAGACACGCGTCTTGCGCCCTTTGACGGTGAAATCGTAGCGTGCGTGCGGGTTTGCTGAGTCCGCCTCTTGGCTTGTAAGTGAAAACTCATATTCGCCCGGGTCCAGTAAATACAACTCAGCGGCCATCGGGCGTTCATCCGTGCCGAAGTGGAAAAGCTCCGCCGTAAAAAGACTCCTCTTCGATTCAGTGACAAGTGCGGCGATGTCACGAGGTGGGGTAAGCCAACGGACCGCGTTCAATGGAAAGTAGCCGGCGTCGCCCGGATCGCCCGTGACCGTCGAGTAGAGCAGCGACGGGTCCGGCGAGTGGATCGTGCCCAACGCCTCGCCGAGGATGCCGTTGTTTCCGAACAAACTCGGAAATCGCAGAACCCGATCCGTGTAGCGCACCTCGTTAGTGTACCCGTCGAAGTTGATTCGCAGAGCTTCGGCGTTACGCCGCAAGGCCGATACGAGAGCGCTATTGTCGCCGTGCAGTCTGAATTGCATGTAGGGTGACGTTTGCTTCTTGAGAAACCCATCGAACTCTTTGCTGCCCGTCAGAAATCTGTATTTCGTGATAACGCTGGTCAGCCCGCCCAGCCTCGACGCGCACCAGGATTCGGTGCCCTCGGCCGGAGG
>CAYZAH010000451.1:0-4357 GCA_964475805.1 uncultured Pirellulales bacterium
CAGTACGCTAATGAGCTGCAAACCTTGAAGAAGCTAACGCTCCAGATACGACCATTTGAGCTGCGAATGCAGTGCGCAGCTAATTTGAAGAACCTCTGGTACCGGCTGCGGTTTTGGGACAGAGCTGAGAAATATCGTGTGTGTTTTTTCGGCGGCTTCAGTCCTGACGATACAATTCGTCCTGATGATCTAATAGAGATGCTGAGCAAGGGTTTGACCGCCGAGGAGATCCGAGAGAACCTTGCCCGCAAGGCTGAATCGTCATCTCGGTCAAGAGCGGGAGATGAGAATGAATCATATGTCGAAATTGACCTTGACTACCCGGAGCCCCAGAGATGGTGTGATGTCCTTGAGTTGGCCTTTACGGGTTCGAATAGAGGTTCGTGGTACGATTTGCGAATGAAAGCGCATGTTTGCCCGGGAACTATCGGGGAGCGATCTACATATGCCATGAATCCGAATTGCAGATACGATTCACCGGCGGATATGGTCCTTTTGTTCGAGACGAAGGCCGGGTGGAATCAGCATGGCGGGCCGGAGTTGTTCACGTTCGACAACCACGACCCCAAAGGCGGCTGCGTGCTCCTTAATGACGGCACGGTGAAGTTCATTCGCACCGAGGCTGAACTTCGACAGCTTCGCTGGAAGTAGGTCTTAGCGAAAGCGCTTTGTTCAGACCATCGACCGCCAAGAGTAAAGGGGTCAAAGATGAACAGACAAACAATTCTGATTGCGGTGATGTCCCTTTGCATCTTGTTTGCCACGCTGACAAAGGCGGCAAGCAGCAGTGCCTCTCATGCCTATAGCTGGGAAGCTGCCGTAACCGGTGTGTTGACCCATCTGAACGTAACTGACAAGGCCATTGAAGTGAGTTATCAGATCAGCAACGGTACTCAGCAGGATATCTGGGTTTGCAGTCTTCTCGATATCAATAATTACAGGGTCTTCGAGAGGTATCTGGCTGAAGACGATCAGACTCTGATGGTGCGCAGGCGTTTTAGTCTACCAATGAAACGTATGGCGAATCAACCTATTGGTTGTTATTCGCGTTTGCGCAGTGGTCAGAGTCGTACGGAGTCTTTGTCGTTGTCTTTGCCCGTCAGCTACAGCCCTGAGTTCGCGGGTCTTCGAAGGCTACCAGATGACATCCATGCGACACGCCTCGTTATTGAGATCGGTTATTATGCAGGGGATCTGCCGGGCAAGATTTTCAACATTCTTGAACAAACAGAGAATAGCGATACCGTACCATTTGTCCGTCCTATCGGGCGGAGTGGAAGAACTGTTAGAGAGCGGCTTGGAGGGTCATTAGAGTTCAACGCGGCAAACGAGCGTTCGAGGAATAGGGATGAACAGGTCATCATTCCTTGGGTAGATCAAACCCTTGAGGGTGAGCACGCCGTAAAGGTTACGGTTGATGATCTGCGGATTCCATATAAATGGAAACGACAGTCATTGAAGTATCGTCCCCCTGACTTGACTTCATGCACAAAAATTGAAATCCACTTGCAACCTTCCGCGCTTGAGTATTTTTTCCCTCATGACGCACAGCAGAGCCTCTTGAGCCCTTCAGAAATACAGTACTTACGATCTCTCAGAAAAACCAACGCAGACGAACAGGAAGGTCTGAGTATTTTTGCTCATGAAGTAAGTGGCGGATTCGCCAATGAAATTGCTGTGGCAGAGGGTCCTTCTGCTCATGTGGTATGTTTTCGTGAGGACGAGCAGATAATTTCTTTTAGGATACTATACAAAGGTGCATTTATCCAAACCGAGGAAGAACAGTGCTTTAGATACCGTCGTGGATTGCACGGTCTGACAAGTCTCATACCACAGATAGAGCCATTTGAATACAGAACACGGTGTGCAACGAATCTCAAAACCCTTTGGTACCGCCTACGTTTGTACAACAAAGCTGAAAGGGTACTGAAGAAGGAAGCACTGGGCAAAAGCGAGATTCTATACCCATCACCAGAAAAATGGTGCGATGCAATGTTTTCGGCTTATGAAAGCATTGGCATGCTTGAAGAATTCATTATAAAGCCACATACATGTCCTGCCGCGGGACAAGGAAGAAACTACTATGCCATGAACCCCAACTGCAAGCCGGATTCGCCGCCGGATATGGTCCTTTTGTTCGAGACGAAGGCCGGGTGGAATCAGCAGGGTGGGCCGGAGTTGTTCACGTTCGACAACCACGATCCCAGAGGCGGCTGTGTGCTACTCAATGACGGCACCGTCAAGTTCATCCGCACCGGAGAAGATATCCATCAGCTTCGCTGGAAATAGTCAGTGACGTCGTAAGGCGGTAATCGTAGCATGGGCGTCCCGCCCATGAGTATCATCCGCCTCTGGCGGATCTCGCCCGTGAAGCCAGGGTCAAGATATATCTGTGATACATGGGCAAGATGCCCATGCTACGATGCCCTGATTTCCTGGTAGCCTGCGTCCTGATAATCTGGTATCCTGATACCCATGTTCGTAACTCAACGTGTTGACGATTTGCCGCTTTTTCTTAGGAGTACGTTGTGATGAATACTCGTCGATTTAGAACACTCACCATTGCCTGCATTGCTTTTATAAGCGTGTTCATTTGTATGTCGCACGTCGCGTATGGGATATCGAGCCACGATCAGTTGGCTCTTGTCACGCGGAGTCGCGTGCCGTTAGCCGACGATGCAAGCCGCTTCCGAGTCGTGCAAAGCAAAGTCGAGTGGGACCCGAAGCAAACCGCCATCATCATTTGCGACATGTGGGACCAGCACTGGTGCCGGGGCGCCACGCAGCGCGTCGCGGAGCTGGCGCCATACATGAACGACGTCGTTTCCAAAGCGCGGGACGAAGGCGTCTTTATCATCCACGCCCCGAGCGGCGTGGTTGGCGCCTACGCGGACCACCCCGCGCGCAAGCGCGCCCAGGAAGCGCCGCGTGCGGCTAACCTGCCCGACGGAATCGACAAATGGTGTAACTGGATCGACAATAAAGAAAAATCCGACTATCCAATCGATCAGTCCGACGGCGGATGCGACGACCAGCCTCCGTGCAAGCAAGGCCCGCCGTGGCCGTGGAAGAGCCAGATCGCCACGATCCAGATCCGCAACGAGGACGCCATCAGCGATTCCGGCGTCGAAGTCTGGAACCTGCTCGAGCAGCGCGGCATCAAGAACGTGATCCTGATGGGCGTCCACGCCAACATGTGCGTCTTAGGCCGGCCGTTCGGGCTGCGCCACATGGCGATGTTCGGCAAGAACGTCGTGCTCATGCGGGACATGACCGACACGATGTACAACTCGCGGATGCGCCCGTTCGTCAGCCACTTCACCGGCACGGACCTGATCGTCGAGCACGTCGAGAAGCACGTCTGCCCGACGATCACCTCGACGGTCTTCACCGGCCGGCCCGCGTTCCGCTTCAAGAACGACACCCGGCCGCGCGTGGTCTTCCTCTCCGCCGAGAGCGAGTACGGCGCCGCCGAGACGCTGCCCGAATTCGCCCACGAGCTGCAACTCAAGTACGGCCTATCTTGCGAAATCCTCCAGGGCAGCACGGCTAAGAAAGGCCGCGAGCGCCACGAGCTGGCCGGCCTGGAGGCGCTGACCAACGCCGACCTGGCCGTGGTCTTCATGCGCCGAAGAGCACTGCGCCCCGAGCAGATGAAGTACTTCCGCGACTACTTAGCCGCCGGCAAGCCGCTCGTTGGGATACGCACCGCGTGTCACGCCTTCGACACGCGCGGCAGCGCCCCGCCCGGCTACGCCGAATGGCCCAAATTCGACCCCGAAGTCCTGGGCGGCAACTACCACAACCACTACGGCGCCGGGCCGAAGTGCACCGTCACGATGGCCGCCGGCGCCGAAGGCAGCCCCATCCTCGCCGGCGTGACGCTGCCGTTCACCACCGACGGCTCGCTGTACCGGGTCAGCCCGTTAGCCGAATCGACGCAGAAGCTCCTGATCGGCACGATCCCCGACAAGGACCCCGAGCCGGTCGCCTGGACCAACCGCTACGGCCGGTCCCGCGTCTTCTTCACCTCGCTGGGCCACCCGGACGACTTCAAGAGCCCGTCGTTCCGCCGGCTGCTCATCAACGCCGTCTTCTGGGCCATGAACAAGCCCGTCCCGAAGCCGGGCTAAGCCATTAACCGCAGAGCACGCGGAGACCGCAGAGAACGAACATAAGTATTTTCATATAAATACGTTACATGACTGCCTCCCTTCCCTCTCCGCGCTCGGTGTGTCATGAGGATTGGCTTTGTTTCGCAAAAATCGGTTGTAGCCACGAAGGCGCCAGGACACGAAAGCCAAAGAGTCATTGCGAGGCCCGGAGGGCCGTGGCAATCTCCGGCGTGCCGACGAAC
>CAYZAH010000452.1:0-4356 GCA_964475805.1 uncultured Pirellulales bacterium
ATTTCCCGGGAATTTGGGGTTGACAGGCATGGGGCGAGCAGATATACATGGCGATTTACGTTTTCGATTGGCGGTCCGTTCGGCGTTGGTCGGCGCTTGCTGAATGGGGTATGGTTTCCATTGACGGGTTACAATTTTAGAGACAAGGAGAATTTTTGATGGCTGAGAAACGGGTGTATTTCTTCGGCGGCGGCAAGGCCGAGGGTAACGCGAAAATGAAAGAGCTGTTGGGCGGCAAAGGGGCGAACCTGGCGGAGATGACGAATCTCGGCGTGCCCGTGCCGCCGGGCTTTACCATCGCGACGAAGGTGTGCAGGGAATACTATGCGTCCGGCGGGAAATGGCCCAAGGGGCTCGATAAGGAAGTGGATAAGAACCTGGCCAAGCTTGAAAATGCCATGAGCGCCAAGTTAGGCGACCCGGCCAAGCCGCTGTTGGTCAGCGTTCGAAGCGGAGCGGCGGTCTCGATGCCCGGGATGATGGATACCGTGCTCAACCTCGGGCTCAACGACGACGTGATCGAGGGGATTATCAAAAAAACGGGGAACGCGCGGTTTGCGTATGACATTTACCGCCGGTTCATCGATATGTTCGGCGACGTCGTGATGGGCTGCTCGCACGAGCATTTCGAGCACGTGATCGACGCGGCCAAAAAGAAAGCCGGCGTCAAGCTCGACAACGAATTGTCCGCCGAGCAGTTGCACGAGGTCGTCGAGAGCTACAAGGCCGTCTATCGGAAGCACGTCGGCGAGCTCTTCCCGCAGGACGGCAAGGTCCAGCTCGAGCACGCGATCAACGCCGTGTTCGGCTCGTGGAACACCGAGCGGGCGGTCAAGTATCGCCAGCTCAACAAGATCGCCGGCCTGCTCGGCACCGCGGTCAACGTCCAGGCGATGGTCTTCGGCAACATGGGCTCCGACTGCGGCACGGGCGTCTGCTTCACCCGCAACCCGAGCACCGGCAAGAAGGAATTCTACGGCGAGTTCCTGATGAACGCTCAGGGCGAGGACGTCGTAGCCGGGATTCGCACGCCCATCGAGCTCAAGAAGCTCAACAAGGTCATGCCGAAGGCGTACAAGCAGCTCACCGGCCTGATGAGCCGGCTGGAGAAGCACTATAAGGACATGCAGGATATGGAGTTCACGATTCAGAACAAGGTCCTCTATATCCTCCAGACGCGAACGGGCAAGCGAACGGCCGAGGCGGCGGTCAAGATCGCCGTCGATATGGTGGCCGAGAAGCTGATCTCGAAGAAAGAAGCGGTCACGCGCGTGACGCCGGAGCAGTTGGACCACCTGCTGCATCCATCCTTCGATCCGAAGGCCAAGCGTCAGCCGATCGCCAAGGGGCTTCCCGCTTCGCCCGGCGCCGCCGTCGGCCAGGTGGTCTTCACCGCGGACGCGGCGGAGGCCTGGAACGCCAAGGGCAAGAAAGTCATCCTCACCCGGATCGAGACCAGCCCGGAAGACATCGGCGGCATGGACGCGGCAGAAGGCATCCTGACCGAACGGGGCGGCATGACCAGCCACGCGGCGGTCGTCGCACGCGGCATGGGTAAGTGTTGCGTCGCCGGCGTTAGCGATCTGGAAATTGATTACGCGACCAAGAAGTTCGTCATCGATAAGAAGACGATCAAAGAAGGCGATTGGATCAGCATCGACGGCTCAACGGGCGAGATTATGCTGGGGCAATTGCCCACGGTCGAGCCGACTTTGAGCGGCGACTTCGGCAAGTTTATGAAGATATGCGACGGCGTCCGGACGTTGGGCGTCCGCACGAACGCCGATACGCCGGAAGATTCCAAGCGGGCCAGGAATTTCGGCGCCGAGGGCATCGGGCTGACCCGAACCGAGCACATGTTCTTTGAGGGCGATCGCATCTGGTCGGTCCGTCAGATGATTCTGGCCGCGGAAGACTACGCGGAGATGCTCGTGAAGATCAACGCCGCCGGGTCGGCGAAAGAGAAAAAGGTCGTCGAGAAGGAATACGCGACCGTTAAGAAGCAATTCGAAGGCGCGCTCAAGAAGCTGCTACCCTATCAGCGCAGCGACTTCGTTGGGATCTTCAAGGCGATGGCGGGTCTGCCGGTCACGATCCGGCTGCTCGATCCGCCGCTGCACGAGTTCCTCCCGCAAGACGCCCAGAGCCAGGCCGAGATGGCCAAACGCTTAGGCGTCAAGCCGGCCGTCGTCAAGGCAAAGGTCGAGCAGTTGCACGAGTTCAACCCGATGCTGGGTCATCGCGGCTGCCGTCTGGCGATCACCTATCCGCCGATCGCCCGGATGCAGGCCAGGGCGATTATCGAAGCGGCGCTCAAGGTCAAGAAGATGGGCAAAGTCGTCCTGCCCGAGATCATGGTTCCGCTCGTCGGCGCCGTGGCCGAGTTGAAGCTCGTCAAGGACGAGGTCGTGGACGAGATCAATACGGTCTTCAAAGAGAAGAAGGCCAAGATCAAGTACATGGTCGGCACGATGATCGAGGTGCCGAGGGCCGCTTTGACCGCCGACGAGGTCGCCGTCGAGGCCGAGTTCTTCAGCTTCGGCACGAACGACCTGACGCAGATGACGATGGGCTTCTCGCGGGACGACGCGGGCAAATTCCTCGGCGAGTACGTCAGCAAGGGCATCTACGCCGCGGATCCGTTCCAGAAGCTCGACCAGATCGGCGTCGGCAAGCTGGTCCAGATGGGCACCCAGCTCGGTCGCAAGACCCGCAAGAAACTCAAGGTCGGCATTTGCGGCGAACACGGCGGCGAGCCGGACAGCATCGACTTCTGCCATCGCGTCGGCATGAACTACGTCTCATGCTCACCGTTCCGCGTACCGATTGCCAGACTGGCAGCAGCCCAGGCGGCCGTCCGGTGATTTTCGATTTGCGATTCATGATTGACGATTGATAGCTGATAACGTATAATCGTCATTGACAATTTGAGGAGAGCCGTCGGATTCGCGTCCGGCGGACAGCGGTTAACCGGTAAACACGGAAAGGGCTTCGGGGCCTGAAAACTCCGAAGCCCTTTCCGCATGGTCGCACCGTCGAGCGTAGCGCGTAGTCCACAAAACAAGTCCTGTCATCTTGAGCCCATCGACATTGGTCGGAGCCTGCTCCAAGGGAACCGGAGGGACAGACTCTAACGAATGAGACGGGTAACCAAGATGGATTTGGATTTGACATCCCTTCTGTGCCCACTTACACTCTGACTATCTACTTGATCGACAGGGCCATCACACATGAGTATTGCAGAGGTCATTCAGGATAAGAAAGAGCAGATACTCGCCTTAGCGGCTAAGCGCGGCGCCTTCAATATTCGCGTCTTCGGGTCTGTGGCAAACGGTACAGCCGGCCCGAATAGCGACATTGACTTCCTCGTAGACCTGGAGCAGGATCGAAGCCTCTTCGACCTGGGCGGTCTGCTCATGGACTTGCAGCAACTTCTCAACCGACACGTGGACGTCGTTACCGAGACTGGTCTGCACTGGTACATCAAGGACCGCGTCCTGAGCGAGGCTAAGCCGTTATGAAGGACGACCGGCTTTATTTGATTCACATCTCGGAGTGCATCGAGCGCATTGAATCGTACGTGGCCGGAAAGGATCGACAGGAATTCTTCGATTCCACCCTCTTGCAGGATGCCGTGATTCGCAATCTGCAGACTATGGCGGAGTCAACCCAACGCTTATCTGATGAAGCAAAAGAGAGTAAACCTGAAATCGACTGGTTCAAGATAGCGGGCTTTCGCAACGTCCTTGTTCACGACTATCTGGGACTTGACGTCCAGCGGGTATGGAATATTGTCGAAAAAGACTTGCCTGCGCTGAAGCAGGCCATCCAGAGAATGCTGCAATAGCGTCACCCACATCCGCTAATTCTTTGATCGCTCACAATTCTGCCTCTTATCATCTTGGGCGAAGTCGAGGGACGATAAGCTTCGAGAATCTCGCACTGATTACTCTTCCGTCTTTTTCTATCGCGGCCAGTCCACGCCCTTGATGCCTCGGATCGTCAGATTCGCATCCGGTAGATCGTCTCTTGCCGGGCGGATATCCTGGGCTTTCAAGAAGCTCACGTGTCCATCCACGAACAAAAAGATTCTCGCGCCTTCCCAGGACCACCAGCCCTGATCGGCCTTGACGGGCGCGTGATTACTGAGCCATTCGCCGATTAGAATCTTGCCCGAGGGCCGGGCTACGTCCAAACTCCGCTGGCGAATCGAAGGCTGTGGATTCTGATACGCGTCGGCCGGACTGCTCATCGCGTCGATCTGTTCGGGGCTGTGGTAGAACGCCATCGAGTAGGCGTAACTGGTGGATTCGTAACGCTCTCTCGACGTGCGGTCGTGCGGGCAGAACAGGACGG
>CAYZAH010000453.1:0-2083 GCA_964475805.1 uncultured Pirellulales bacterium
GAAACTAGGGAGAAACTAGGGACAGCGGGGCTGTTGAAAAACCTGAGATTGCTTCGTCGCTGCGCTCCTCGCAATGACAAATAACACCTTTTCCTGTCATTGCGAGCGATTCGAAGAATCGCGCGGCAATCTCAAACGCTACGATGGGGCTTTTTCAATAGCCCCACCGTCCCTAATAAACCATATAGGCTTGCGGTTGTGGAGCCAAGTATGGTTGCAGATACAATAACGTCTTTATACAAATTCAAAATGTCCTGAATTTTTAACTTGAACTTCTTGTCCCCTGTATCATAAACTATGCTCAGGGTGCCCATTTTGGATATAAGAACCAAGTTGGATCCAACCCGAGATTAATTCTAAGGAGGAAACCATGAAGCGACACTCGAAAACAGTCAACATACGCTTGGTGATTGTCATGGCTATCTGCCTAATTGGATTGAAACCCAATGCCTGCCAGAGTCAGGCAATCCAGCCTTCTGATGCTGGATTCCGCCTCGGATACGAATTGCAGGTCGGCTGGCAGCGTATGGACCAGGGCGTGAATCAAGACGATGTCACAATCTATGACGACAACGGCGCCATGGTATCCGTACTGAGCCTTTTCAGCTTTTCCTGGGGTTTTGAGTCAACAAATGCTTACTTTGAACCCATTGCCTACCTGGGCGCCGGAACGGGCGCCATCGACAACGGCCGACTCATTAGCCTGGCCGACGCAGAATTCGACCAGTACGACGGCTTCGCTGGAGGGGGGGGCTTCAAGAGCCGGCTCTCACTGGCCGAGACCCGCATCCGTGTGGGAGTAGATGGTCGCCTCATCTACTATGAAGGAGAAAGCCAATTTAAGGTCGATAACCTGCCGGGTCTGAACAAGACCTACGACTCGAAAACAACCTTCCTGGAAGTGGTGGCTGTCTTGGATTACAATGATCCTCGTTTTCGGCCTTATATTGCAGGGGGATTCATGGGCTTCTTTAACAAGTTTGAAAACAAATCGAATACCCATGACACGGTTGAGATCAATTCCGAAAACCCCTTCGGTGTCAAAGGCGGCATCGAATTCCGACATCTCTTTGATTCCGGACTCTATGCAACCATTGATCTGGGCTACTTTGCCGGCGGACCCGTCTTTGCCTTAGGAGCCGGTTATCGATTCTAATACTGCGTACGCGAGAAAACGGTTGTCCATGTAACCAAGTTATCTTAAAAGAAATGAAGAAGAGAACAACGGCTGCAATTTTTCTCTGAGAATAGTATCGGGATTGGACCAAATCAAGTTATTCATACCTCCTTTCACTCACTCTTTGATAAAAGAGTTCTTACCTATTGGGTGGAATTGAAGGGGCACATCTTTGTTTATAGCTTATTGTTTGCCGGCGCCGGAACGCGTGGCCGTCCTTATCCTGTTAGACAGGGAGAATCCGGGGGATACCATATTTAATTGAGTACCGGAAGGTAGAGTGTCCCAGGAATTAACGGGCAATATCCGCTTCATCAAATGTTGCTCACCTGATCTCAATGGTGCAGTAGCCGGTGGCACGCCACTGGCTATCTAAGATGTCCCGCTTGTATTTCTTGTGCGGCTCATATCCATCATGCACAAGAATTGTCGCAAGATCGTCTCCTTCATAACCTACTACGACGACATAGTGCAGCGAATCCCCACCTGCGGAAATCATCAGAATTAGAGGTATCTCTTCGTCAACGGCGTCCTTTATTTGCTGAAATGATCCTGAGTACATTGTTGCCGTCAGCCCCTGCTCACGGGCGTCTATGAGCAGTTGAAGATTTAAGCTTCCCTTCTGTTCCCGGTCGTAGATACGCTTCGAGATTTCTTCAACAGTCTGTGGCACGCCCAGGAAATCGTATACGGTTGCAAGGGCAGCCGCACCGCAGTTATACTTCGTTTGCCTGTAAAACGGAACATCAGCGATGATCGTCGCTGACTTCGTCTCATTTGCCTTTTCAATCCAGTCTGGGGGTACTGCTGTGTCGCCGGCACACTCATGCAGCAAGGCCAGGCTAAGGTGGACGGCTCGCCTTTCCTCTTTTGTCTCTGCCAGCTCCAGTGCCTTCTGAAGTTTCA
>CAYZAH010000453.1:2093-4342 GCA_964475805.1 uncultured Pirellulales bacterium
ATTCTCCCTTGCGCCGACGTAATCCTTCGTCTCAATCTGGGCGTTGGCCAGGTTGTTCAAGGCGGGAACATAATCAGGGCAGAGGATCAAAGCCTTTTTGTAGCAAGCAAAAGCCTTTTCATATTCGCCATTCTGGTAGCAGATATTCCCCAGATTTGAGGCAGCCACATAATTGGCGGGATCTTTCTCAAGGGCTTTGCTGTAAGCACGCCGCGCCTCGGGTAGGTTCCCCGCTCTTTCGTATACAACACCGAAATCGTTAAGCTGCTCGGCTGTGTACTTGGAATAGTCCAAATGGGGTGGAGATAAGGCGCAACCTGAGGCGATAAACGAAAAAGACCATCCAACAGCCAAAAGTAGGATCTGCCCAACTCTGGTCCCTGCTGACAAGCTTAGGTGAGGCTTCTTCATATTGAAGACACACGTATCGTTGAATTCGCAGCCGAAGGCGCTGCACGTCACAGTCGCCTGAGCCGATTCATGTCGGGAGGCTGCTGGGTCCGTCGACTGAGTTCAAGCGAAGACATTCTGCAGGGGCGTATGACCAATGACCGCCCCCCAGATAATAAACAAGCGCAATAAGAATGACTATGAGTAGTATAACTCCCACTGCTCCGCCCACGAGTATGGCTACGATGACCAGGATGATAATCACCAGCAGGAGTTGACCATCTCCAGAAGAGAAGTCAATACCCGCAGGATATCCTATCCGGAGTCCTCCCGTGAATATCCTGTCAATGTCACTGTCCTTCAGCTTGGCTATCGTTTTGGTTGCATCTTGCTTTGCCATGCCCAGGGCAACAAGTGTTTCAACCGTCAGTGCGCGTTGTGTCTGGGCAAGGACTTTCCGTCCATCCACTGTGTCACCGCTCATACTCATCACACTCAAGCGCGAGGCGATCAGTCTCTGGTTGCCCGGGATTTTTCTTGCTCGTGCAGAAAGCTCCTGTCGAAGGTCGGCTTCCACGTGATTCCTGGCGGAGGATTTTAGAGCGGTCAACAGCCTGCTCGTCATCTTCTGTTCGATAGAGACATTCGGAGTCTTGGCAACTTCTCTTTCAAGCTGGACCATCTCCTGGCTCACGCGCTGATCATCAAAAATTGCTTGAATCTGTTGCGCCTCGGATTTGGAAAGACCAAATCGCTGTACCTCTTGCTGAATTAGCTCAGAACATAGCTGCTGACACACTGAGGATAGCGCCTTTCCGGATTGCGTTCGAGAGGCGATCATCTCAGCCTTTATCTCAGGGGGTATGATTAGAAATGCCGATGCCAGTGACGCCATTACAAGTATAAGGTTCCATGGGGTCTTGTACTTTCTCATACGTCAATCTCCCAGAAGATAATTCTGTGTAGAAAGCAGCAGTGGAAAGAAGTGTGCTACAATGAGCAAATGGCATTGTAAACACAACTCTCCAAGTCTGCCGGGCATTGTATTTACTCCTGCCCTTTATCTCATTATGTCTCTTCTATATCAGATCGGCATGAGTAGAACTAAACTTGACGGATTTGGTGCTATTTTGTCCGGCAAGATATCGAGAAAATATGGAGCAATTGTCGCTCAATGGCGGGTGACTTTGGAGAACTGCGGGTCCTTTGCTTTTAACGCTGTTCAGTGAATACTATGCGCATCCGATAATTCTCCACAGAATGCCTCGTTAGCCTGAAAATTCACACGTATTTCAGGCTCGCTCTGGAAGAATTGACATTCACGGCGTCAAAAAAGTGGCAATATGTCATTGTGTCTGATTTGGTTGAATACCAAAATGGACAAAGTGTGCCCGGAAATCATCAATTCTCCCTCCCCGGCATGATCGTCAGCCCCGGAATCGACGCTGTCCGTATCGACCTTGTCGCAGGTGAAGTCAGTACGGTCCGGGTAAATTGCCGGCAAGGGGCTTGAAAATCACGCGGCAGGATGTCATACTAATACGCAAAAGGGCCGGCGGTGTGGTCGGTCATTGTTAACTGGAAAGGTCGGTTGGATGGAGGTTCACCCATGATCAGCCTGGGCTCTCATAGAAGAATTACGTTCGCCGTAGCCGCTATGACGATTCTAAACGTCGCGCTGGCCGTATCAACGTTTGCAGCGGAGGCTCCCAAGCAAGTCGCCGAGACGCCGGAGCAGCACGATGCCCGCATGAAGTGGTTCCGCGAGGCTCGCTTCGGGATGTTCATCCACTGGGGAGTCTACTCCGTCCCGGCGGGCGAGTGGCAGGGCAAGACCAACTACGCCGAGTGGTTCCTGG
>CAYZAH010000454.1:0-4326 GCA_964475805.1 uncultured Pirellulales bacterium
GCATCAGACTGGGGCATTCCCGTCACGTCGATCAATGACGTCGTGTCTATCGCCACAAGCTGCTTTAAGTCCACGTCTCGCAAGCCGGCACGAGTCTCCGGTCCTTGAGGCATGGGATCCACAACCACCAATTGCGCTGCCAAGGGTGGACCCGCCTTGAACGATCCTGTTCTTCCTTCCATAGCCCCAGTATCCTTGCCCCCCACCAAGGCCTGAGAAAGGAACGCTCGCGTTGTCATGCCCTGGGCTCCGACAACCAATATCGGAACAAGAATGACAACCAGACACCAAGAGGATTTGGACATTTTCGGACTCCTTTCACATAGATGATCTGGTTCACTTCGCGAACGACAGCAATTTCACAACGACTATCGTTCGTACGACATTTCCTTCACACAATGCTATTATTAGTGCCTATTTGTATCTGTAAAGACGGATTTTTCTGAAAAATACTCCGATTATGCCTCTCCCTTTACCACGTCCGAAAACGCATGTCATTATAGGACATTTGAACAAAAAAACTTCATTTCTACATATATAAATTTAGCACATCCATCATTTCTGCACAGATTGCGTCCCTTTTATTGGAAGTGACGAGTCACTGTCCTTCTCGTCTACTTTCTTACGTGACCCTCCCTCTCTTGTCGCTCGATCCGCCTCCGATCTGCATTCACATCAAGGTCTCTCGCCAACTGGTCGATAGGGAAGTTCGAGTTCAGTAAACCGCGTTTATGTAAGGGACAAGTACAAAGTTGTTTCATTCGCATACTTGAAGGTGCGAGGAGAAGGAGATGTTCTTGATGAGTATTCCCATGCTATCGGACGGTGTCACTTCGTTGAAAACAACGTACAAAAGGTGTTTGATTGCCGTTGTTATCGCATCAGTGGCGATGGCCTCGGCTTCAGGCGGACAAAAAAATGCACGTACCGCTTCACTAGCAGTCGAGACTGCTGCATCTCCTTCAGAAGAAAGTGACGGATTGAACAACCAGATCCGACAAGAGGTGACGGACCTGGAATACTCGGAAGTGGTGGCGGATGATTTTGTCGCGATGGTCAGTGAATGGAAGACGCCGCGGGGACTCCCCGTCCTGACCGCGTTGCAGCGAATGCTGGATCGATCGCGTGAAGCCTACAAGGAGGGACGCATCTCCACGTCTCAACTTGCCACGATGGAAGAAAAGGCCGTGGCGGCTCTCGGACAGAGCATACAGAACGCGATCCCTTACAGAAAAGATCGCTTCGATCTGGCCAATATTATTGAAGAGAGACGAGCGAACTGCTTCGGCTATTCGCAACTGCTTTGTATTCTGGGCAATGCCCTCGGCCTGCCTGTCCGGACCATGAACGTCACCTCAGAGCATGTTGCCAATATCGTCGGCCTATCCGACGGCACTATGACAGCCGTGGACCTCATAAGTAGTAACGGCATTATGAGCGAACGCATCATCACCGACTCAGACTACAAAGGACAGGGTAGTCGCTGGAAATTCACGGACGAGAATCATATCACCCAAGAGGACAAAACCATCCACATTCTGAATCAGCAAGAACTGGTCAGTGAAATATATTTCTGTCGCGGAACGGTCCGGTATTTATCGGGACGGGGTACCGAAGCCATCGTTCAATATGACAGATCCATCGAACTCAATCCCCAATGCGCCCGGGCGTATAACAACCGAGGCAGCGCCCGACTTATTCTCAGCGAACACACTGAAGCCATCGCGGACTTTAACAAGGCCATCGCTCTTTCACCCACGTACGTCAGCGCGTACCACAACCGGGCCAACGCCTATTTAGACTCGGAGCAATATGGCAAGGCGATTGCTGATTACACTCACGCGATCCAGCTCAATCCGCGATTCGGCAAGGCCTACCTGGGACGGGGCTTCGCTCACTTGGCGCTCGGGGATTACAGCGAAGCGATCAGCGATTACACCAAGGCCATCGCGTTCGATCCTGGGTGCGGCCGGACCTATTACACGCGAGCCATCGGCTACGCCCATCTGGGTGCGCGACAGAAAGCCGTCCAAGACATGGTGCGAGCCGTGGCACTGGATCAGACCTTGAAAGCCGACGTTGAAAAAGCCTCCGCCGAATTCGATCTGAACCTCAAGCTCAATTAGGTGCTCACCCACTTTGGTGAGGCAAGGCTAGTCGGCAAGGTGGGACGAATCGCACCAACTGCAAAGTCGTACTACCCGCAACAAGTGGATTTGTAGATATTCTACCTGCAATTGAGTAGCATCCTCATCCCGAAGAGATGGGGATGGCCGGAGAAACCCCTCTAAGCGTCGCCTGAGGCTGCCACCTTCCTTTGTCTACCCACAACTTCTGCTCTCTTGAGGCACTATTCACTTTCGAGGAATTGACTTCTTCGCGGGAGACGTTCGTGCTAAACTGGTGGTGAAGCAGTCGCGGACAAAAACGATTAAGTGAACGAGGGCGTTACGATGGATCGAAGACAATTCATGGGCACGTCACTGGCTGCCACGGCGGGGTTGGCGGTTAACTTGAATAGCATAGCTCAGAGCAGCCAAAAGAAAGGATCGAACATGAAGGTTGGCTTGTACAGCATTACGTTTCTTGGCATCTGGTATCGTGGAGAGGCGCTCAGCCTCGAAGAGGTCGTCAATCGCGCCCAGGAATATGGCTACGAAGGGATTGAGATCGACGGGAAACGTCCTCACGGCAACCCGCTCGACTGGCCGGCGAAACGCTGCAAGGAGCTTTGCACGGTCGCTCAGGGCGAAGGCATCGAGATTCACGGCGTCGCGGCCGACAACGATTTCAGCAGCCCGGTCCCGGAATACCGCGAGTGCCAGATTGCGTACGTCAAAGAGCTTATTCGCATGACGTCAGACCTTGGCGCACGAACCTTGCGGATGTTTTTGGCCTGGCCGGGCGTGACGAAACATCCACAATTAGCCCAATACGCAATCGCCAGAGACGCCTGGAAATACACACACGAGAAATTCACAGACGAGGAAATATGGGCCTGGTGCCGCGAAGGCATGGCGGAATGTGCACGATACGCGGAAGAGGCCGGCGTCACGCTGGCCTTGCAGAACCATGCCCCTGTGATTCGAGATTATCGCGACGTGCTCAGGATGGTCAAAGAAGTCAATTCCCCCAACCTGAAAGTCTCATTGGATGTCCCGATCATGGCCGACAAGAGTCCTGAAAACATCCGACAGGCGGCGAAAGCCGTCGGCGATTTACAGGTCTTGTCCCATTTCGGCGGCGAATATGAAAGGGACAGCGACGGCAAAGTCAATGGCGCCGCATTCTACCGGCCTTTCATCCAGGCAATGCACGAGATCGGATATTCCGGCTATCTCAGTTACGAGTTATGTCACCCCCTCCCCGTCGTGAACGGCCAAACCGTCAGCGTCGAATACGCAGAGAAGAACGCACAATTAGCCGCTGAATTCATGCGAGGACTCATCACGGAAGTCTCAAAGAGATAAGACGGTAGGGTGGGGCTGGCCCCACCTGCTCCCTTTCGGTGGGCCGAGGCCCACCCTACGAAACTTCTGCGGGATCACAACGGAGGGCGGGACCCGGTCAAGCAAAGATCCACAAGCTCGTCGATGACGGCGGTGCCGGCACACATGACTTTGTCGGCGCCGCCCCAGTAGAGCTTCAGCGTGCCATCGTCTTCGGGGACGGCCCCGCACGTGAAGACAACGTTGGGGACATAGCCGGTGATTTCCCACGGGTCTTCGGGCTGCAATATCCAGCGATCCCCGACGCCGAGAATTTCGGCCGGGTCGTCGAGCCTATGAAGAGCGGCGCCGAGCCGATAGACGTGGCCCGCCATTGTCGGAAAGACGCCGTGATAGATGCTCAGCCAGCCTTTGTCCGTGCGGATCGGCGGAGCGCCGGGACCGATCTTCGTTTCGTCCCAGTGGTATGGCACCGGCTTCATAATGAGTCGCGAATCGCCCCAGTGGCGCAGGTCGGGCGAGTAGCTGATCCAGATCGACCACGGACTGATGTCGCTATGGGGCCGGTCCAGCTTCACGTATCGACCGGCAATCTTCTCGGGGAAAAGTACGGTATTCCGATAGTCCGCCTGCGTGATCAACGCCACGCGCTCGACCGACTCGAAATCGACCGTATTTGCAAGGCCGATGCGAACGCCGTGCTGTGAATAGGCGCTGTATGTGATGTAGTACGCGCCGTCAAGAAATGTAATGCGCGGGTCCTCGACCCCGAACGCCTCGTATTCCGCAAAGAGAGGTTCTTTGCTCGGTACCATAAACGGCTCCGGCCCAACCTCGAAATTAAATCCATCTTCGCTCCGAGCGATGCCGATGATCG